>CBIHRH010000431.1:0-4956 GCA_966212365.1 uncultured Emticicia sp.
GTCGCTTTGGTCGCCCGGGCCCAGGTACAGCAGGTGCAGAACGCACCCGTAACTGGTATCCTTACCCAACGACAGAGAAAGACAACAATACAAGCACCCCGACCGACCCGGCAATTTGATAGTGGAGCTTTAACCCCACACCCCAACCCCTCTCCCCATTCCCCATTGTTGGGGAGAGGGGTTGGGGTGTGGGGTCAAATATCTCTAAATGAGTCGCAAACACTTCATCTTCAAACAAAGAAAGGGTCTCTTTCGAGACCCTTTTGCATTTCTTATATGCTTGCTATTAAGCTAATAAACCTTTGCCTAATAGATATTCTGCAATTTGAACAGCGTTGGTCGCAGCACCTTTACGAAGGTTATCTGCCACAATCCACAAATTCAACGTTTTTGCCTGAGACTCATCACGACGGATACGTCCTACAAAAACTTCATCTTTACCATGTGCATTGATTGGCATCGGATATACAAAATTCTTAGGGTCATCTTGTACAATCACACCTTCTGTTTCACTTAACAATTTTGTTACTTCTGCTAAATCGAAATCATTTTCAAACTCTATATTTACTGCCTCTGAATGACCTCCGATGGTCGGGATACGAACAGTAGTAGCTGTAACAGCAATACTATCATCACCCATAATCTTCTTGGTTTCATTGGTCATTTTCATTTCCTCTTTGGTATAACCATTATCAAGGAAAACGTCTATATGAGGCAATACATTCAAATCTATTTTGTGTGGGTACACTTTCTTCGTTTCTTCGTCACCACTTCTTTCTGCAAAAAGCTGGTCAACGGCTGCCTTACCTGTACCTGTAACCGACTGGTAAGTTGAAACAACTACACGCTTAATCTTGTATTTATCGTGCAATGGTTTCATTACAACTACCATCTGGATGGTTGAGCAATTCGGGTTAGCAATAATTTTGTCTTCTGCTGTTAAGGTATCAGCATTTACTTCCGGCACTACCAGTTTCTTGGTAGGGTCCATTCTCCAGGCTGATGAATTATCAATAACCGGGATGCCTGCTTCTGCAAATTTCGGAGCCAACGCCAACGAAGTACTTCCACCAGCCGAAAATATTGCCACCGCAGGCTTCATCTTGATTGCGTCTTCGTAGCCTACTACCGTAAACTGCTTACCCTTAAATTCAACCTGCTTACCAATTGATTTTTCAGAAGCAACAGGAATAATTTCGGTAACGGGGAAATTGCGTTCCGCCAAGACTTTCAAGATTTCAGTGCCTACCAGTCCGGTAGCACCTACAACTGCGATTTTCATGATTAAAACCCCACAGATTACATGGGAAAATTTTAGTTAGACATATATTTACAAGAAAGCCCCAATTTGCAAAGGGGCTTGGGAGTGCAAAAATAATAGAAATTTCTGTTTGTTTTTCTTGGAATAGTACAAAATATTTTGTGAGCCTATTTAAAAATTCTGATCAGGCCTATAATGGCAGGATTTAAACAGATTAAAAGCTCCAGATTCCGTTTGGTGTAACACAATAATTAAGCTTTACATCTTCACTGTTTATGTCTTCAATGACATCAACTGGTTCAAAAAAAGAAACACCAATCTTCACTACATCAGGCCGGCATTCAGCTAAAAAGCGGTCATAATACCCTTTACCATACCCTACCCGATACCCTCGCTTATCAAAAGCCAATAAAGGGAGTATCACCAAGTCAACCTCTTTAGGGTTTACCTTTAGCGGCGAACCATTAAGAGGCTCAGGCACTCCGAATTTGTTTTCCAATAAAATGGTATCGTCTTTTAGCGGATAATGAGTCATACTCCCATCATCATGGCTTTTAGGTATAACGATATCCGCCTTGAAATCCTTTCTTAAAGTATCAATCACCAGATGTGTATCTACTTCGTTCTTTCTTCTGATAGGCAAAAATGTATGAATCACAGCATAGTTATGAATAGGAAAACTCTTGAAAATCCAGTCATGGATTTTCTTCGAATACCCACGAATATCCGAATTCGGGAGGTTATTCCTTTTTTGAAGATACTCTTTCCTTAATGCTGCTTTCATCATAAATTAGGCTTCCTGTAACGATTGATTTGCTTTTTCCTGGGCTTTATTTTCTTTCCATTCTTTCCATTGAGGCCCTAACATTTTAGCCATCCCTTTATCTACAAATGTATGACGCACCAGATTCCATCCGCCTCTTACGGTTGTAAAGATAGAGTCGTTAGCTCTTAAAGCCAGGCTGAAACCACCATCTACATACTTGATATAGTGCCACCATAATGATGGAATAAAAGCCGTTTCACCATGACCAAAAGTAGCTTCATAACCCACCGATTTTTCAAAAGCGGGAAATTTCTTGAAGTCAGGTTTTAGGGGATGCACATGGCTTTGTACCGTGAATGGGTGATGATAAAGATTTACACTTTCTTCCTGAGGGAATAGAATGATTTGCTTACGAGTCTGGAACTGAGTCAGGAACACATGCGAGCAATCCATATCATAATGGAGATTTACCTCAGCATCCTGACCACCAAAAAACATGAACTTATAGCTTTTCAGAAAGCCATCCATGATTGTCGGAAAACGAATATCGTTAGCCAGTTCAGGTACTTTCTTGAAGATATCAAATAAGAAAATACGCAGTTCGGTAGGTCCTTGTTCTATCAGGCTCAGATATTCACCAAAAGGCATGGTTTTAGCAGCCTTATAGTAATTTTTTGCATCATGAACTTTATTGTCAAATAATGGGACTTCAATGTGTCCATAATTTGTTCGAAGCCAATCAAATGTCCATTTATCCAAAGCAGGCCAGTCTTTTACTAGGTCAGTAAAAATAACCGGTTTCTTAGGCTTTAGATAATTTTCTATAAACTCTTCTCGACTTAAGTTGCTGCGTCTTTCGATAGGTATCAGTTTCATAAAAACAATAGTGATTTTTAATTTTTATCGAATAATATCAAATCAATAAAAAATAATAATAAATGGTAGCGAATTATATCTGAGTGTTACTAATAAAAACCAATGCCATAAAAAAATGGTTTCATAAAAATGCCTGCCAATTAAAATTTTTATTGCCTGATTTGTCTGGAAATTCTTAAAATAAATTTTATATTTAGTATGCTTGCATAATATTTTCTTTACTGTATCTTTGTCGTTAAATTATGCTTGCATACTATTTTTAGTTGTAGAATGGTTGTTCAAAAATCATTTAAATATACTAAATCTTTCTCTCAATCCTAATGGAATATAACAACGCCCTTAACCGAAATCTTGCAAAGGTTCAGAAAATGCCAGCTTTTCTGCAAAATTGGTTACGCGATTATTCCATTGGTAAATTCGTCAAATTCGTAGGCACAGCAGGTATTCATTTCGAAAAGATGACTTGCCACGAGGTCGTAATTACACTTCCCAATAAAACCAGAGTCCAGAATCATATCGGACAAATTCATGCCGCCGCCACTACCCTGTTAGCTGAAACTGCTACGGGTATGGTTGTGGGTATGAATATCCCCGACAACAAATTGCCTTTGATGAAAAATCTCTCAGTGAAATTTATCAAGCGAAGTCAGGGTCAACAAAAAGCGGTAGCCACGCTCACAAAGCAGCAAATTAATCAGATTCGCGAAACTGATAAAGGCGATGTAAGCGTAGCCGTAAAAATCACCGACGAAACGGAAGAAGAAGTTATTGTGGCGGAGATGAATTGGGCGTGGGTTTTGAAGAAGTAGCCTGCGGCAACCGAAAAATGTAAAATGAAAAACAGAAAAATGTAAAACCGAGAAATTTAAAATATAAAAGGAAATACAAGATATGCAAGAAAGTAGAAAGTTTGATTTGCAGGACAGGCTTATCGACTTTGCTGTTGAGATTGTGAAATTGGTAAAAAACCTGCCAAAACAAAGAACAGCTCAGCATCTTGGAGACCAACTTTTACGCTCAAGTACTTGTCCTGCTTTAACTTATGGAGAAGCACAGGCGGCAGAATCTAAGAAAGATTTTATACATAAAATGGGTATTATCCTGAAAGAATTAAGAGAATCAAAAAATAACTTAATTATTCTAACAAGAGTAGGACTAATTAACAATGATTCAGTTATTAAAGAAAACAGCGAACTAATAGCCATTTTTACCAAAAGCATAGAAACTGCAAAATCAAGATAATTTTATAGTTCTAAATTTTTAGCTTTTATATTTTACACTTATCATTTTACATTTTCCAGTTAAAAGTTTTACCCTTTTACATTTTTCTGTTTTTCATTTTACATTTTTCTGTTTATAAATTACTGTTATAATATTCAATTCAAACATGAATCGTAGTATAAAAAAAGTAGTTGTTTTAGGTGCTGGTATTATGGGTAGTCGTATTGCCCTGCACTTTGCTAATATTGGAGTAGAAGTATTGCTACTCGACATGGTACCGAAAGAACCTAATGACGCTGAAAAGGCCAAAGGCCTTGATACCACTCATCCGGCAGTACGAAACAGAATTGTCAATGAATTGTTTCAGGCGGCGGTTAAAGCCAGTCCATCCCCTGTTTTTAGCCAGCAGTCGGTTACCCGAGTGAAATTGGGTAATTTCGATGACGATATGCCTAAAATCAAGGATTATGACTGGATTATAGAAGTAGTCGTTGAGCGTCTGGACATCAAAAAACTGATTTACGAGAAGGTAGAACAATTCCGTAAACCGGGCACATTGATTACTTCTAATACTTCGGGTATTCCTATTCATTTGATGGCAGAAGGCCGTTCAGAAGATTTTCAGAAACATTTCTGTGGTACGCACTTCTTCAACCCTCCACGTTATTTGCGTTTGTTGGAAATTATTCCAACACCAGAAACAGATCAGTCCATTGTTGACTTCCTGATGCACTACGGCGATTTATATCTTGGTAAAACCACAGTATTATGCAAAGATACCCCTGCCTTTATTGCCAACCGGATCGGCGTGTTTGGGATCATGTCGCTTTTC
>CBIHRH010000432.1:0-4951 GCA_966212365.1 uncultured Emticicia sp.
GATGCGCGCGCCCATGCCGATGATCTGGTAGACGAAATGATAGAGACTGCAGAAGTAACAACCCGCGAGCGTGGCAAGATTGATGACTTTGCGAAAGAAGAAGCCGACGCCTTATTTCAGATGATTGCGTTAGGGGCTTTGAAATACTTCTTATTGAAAGTAGACCCTAAGAAAAAAATGCTGTTTAATCCGGCTGATTCTATTAGTTTTGAAGGAAACACAGGGCCGTTTATTCAGTATACGCATGCCCGTATCCGTTCCATTTTACGAAAGGCGGCTTCACAGGGTCTGGAAGTAAGTAATGAAGTAAAGGTTGTTGAAATAAGCAAATACGAATCTGATTTAATTTTTGTATTAACCGACTATCCAAATGCGGTGAAGAAAGCCGGTGAAGAATATGCGCCGTCTGTAATTGCCAATTATGTTTACGAATTGGCCAAAACAGGTAATCAGTTCCTGCAAAATGTATATGTGATGCACGAAGAAGACCTTGATAAAAAATTGTTCCGCCTCACATTAATAAAATCAGTTTCGGAAACAATTCGCAAGGCAACTGCGTTATTAGGCATAGAAGTTCCAAACAGGATGTAATACCTAAATCTTTCAATCCGTTCTAAATAATTCAATCAAATGAAAAAGACTCTCGTTTTAGCATCATTAGCCCTTATCACTATTATTGGAGCGATGAGCTTCAGAACAGTAAAACTTATTTTCTCTGACAGAAAATTCGGTGCAGGTCGCCCTTCAACAACTGAGGCGAAAGGTTCGTTTTATGATTATTCATTAAAGTCGCTTGATGGTAAAGAGACTATCAATTTTAGCCGTTATAAAGGCAAAAAAGTAGTTGTAATAAATGTAGCTTCAAAGTGTGGTAACACACCGCAATATGCAGAATGGCAAGCGTTCCATAAACAATATGGTGATAAAATTGTAGTATTAGGCATTCCTGCTAATAACTTCAAATCACAAGAACCTGGTTCAAACGAGGAAATTGCCGAATTCTGCCAAAAGAACTATGGTGTGACTTTCCAGATGCTTGAAAAGGTAAGCGTTTTAGGTGACGATCAGGCTCCGTTGTATAAATGGTTGACTCATAAAGACTTAAACGGTTGGAATGACAATGCTCCTAACTGGAATTTCAGTAAATATGTAATTAACGAAAAGGGTGAACTGACGCATTTCTTCCGTGATAAAGTACTTCCTTCTAACGAAGAATTTAAGAAAGCCGTTGGAATTTAATAATATTGCAACACATTTGTGTAATTTTGCAACAGCGTGAATAAACATTCACGCTGTTGTCATTTTATATGCTTATATTATGAAAAACTGGCTCTCAGCTGCCCGCCCCCGAACATTACCTTTGTCACTATCAAGTATTCTGATGGGCAGTTTTCTGGCTGCCTCTGCCGGACAATTCAACTGGCTTATTTTTGCTTTCTGCTGCCTTACTACCATTGCTTTGCAAGTACTTTCAAATTTCGCCAATGATTATGGCGATACGCAGAATGGCGCAGATTTAGCTGGGCGTGTTGGCCCGAAAAGAGCAGTGCAATCAGGAGCTATTACACCCAAGCAGATGCTCAATGGCATTATTGTATTGGCTGTCATCTGTTTGAGTTTCGGTATATTGCTTTTATATTTTGCATTCAGAGATGCTTCTGCCAACCAATTCTGGAGCTTTCTGGGTTTAGGCTTGCTTTGTATGTTAGCAGCTTATACTTACACCGCAGGAAAAAAACCTTATGGCTACGCAGGTTTAGGCGATGTATCAGTACTGATATTTTTTGGATTGGTTGGCGTATTGGGTAGCAATTATCTATACACTAAAACTTTTGACTGGGTTAATCTGCTTCCTGCACTAAGCTGCGGTTTCTTTGCCACTGGGGTATTAAATATCAATAATATCAGAGATATTGAGTCTGACACCCGCGCTGGTAAAAAGACCATTCCCGCACGTTTAGGGCGTGAAACTGCCATCAAATACCATTGGTTTCTGCTAATTGCAGGTATGGCTAGTATATTAATATTCAGCATATTGAAAGAGCAATATATTATTCTTTATGTACTATGTTTCCCATTATTTTTTATCAATGGTATCAAAGTATCAAAACTCTCAAATCCTGACCCTATGCTGAAACAAATGTCTCTTTCAACTCTGGCATTTGTGTTATTGTTTGGTATCGGGCAGTTGTTTTTATAAAATATCTATTTGTATTAGATAAAAAGTAGCTGATTATTAGCTATATGTAAAGAAGCAAAAAAGAGCGACAAACTCTTGCCGCTCTTTAACCTATTAATAACCTCAACAAAAAACTGTAAATAATTCTATTTACTTGCGACCTGAATTTTAGACGCTAAAAATTTCTTTTCGTTAGCCCTGATTTTCACCAATACACGTCGGTTTTTACGACGTCCCTCTGGTGTTTCATTGCTTTCTACCGGACGAGTAGCTCCGTATCCGGCTATTGCCAGCCTATCTGATACCAATCCCTGAGATTTCATATATAAAGCTACTGATTTGGCACGATTTTCAGACAATTTCTTGTTTTTCAGCTGATTCCCGCTACTATCGGCATGGCCCTCAATAAATACCTCTGTGTAAGGATAACGATTTAAAACGCCTGATACTTCATTCAATAAATTTTTGGCATCGGGTGTCAGCTGCTCTGAATTTGATTCAAAGTAAAAATCAGGTTGAAAGGTTATGTTAATACCCTCGCCTGTACGGAAAACCTCTGCTTTACCTGTGGTAGCACTGACTAAATCAGTTGCCAGTTTATCAAGCATCTTACCGATTTTTGAAGCGGCATCTGCTGCTTCCGGGTCTTTTTTACGACCGCTAGCCGTGTCTTGTGAAGTTTTTTTGGCTGAATTGCATGAGGCGAATAACACTATACTAATAGCCACGCCTGCCAGAAGACGAAGTACTTTCATGAATTTAGGAAATTTTTAGCAACGTAAGTAAACAGTTTTACACGGGGCAAAACTTAAATTAAAGTAAAATTGCTAAAAAACAATTGAAAATTGCAAGTCTTTATTCATAAAATTTATGCTTTGCTGATTAAATGGTATTCTTAACAAATTCTTTTCAGAAAATTCATTGAGTAAAGCCCTTTAAAATTTATCTTTGTTGTTCAAATTATGTTCAATCGCATCGTACTTACTTCCCCCAAAACGCTCAAATTCTCTATGAAAAACCGTTTTTTCTCCTTATGCTTCCTAATAGCAGTTTTATGTGTGTCTCAAACTTATGCACAACAGACCGCATCTGAGTATTTTGACATTGGTGTCAACAAAAGCAAAGCCGGCGACTTTGTCGGTGCTTCGCAGGCTTATAGCACCGCTATTGCTATGAATCCAGACAATCCAAGCAGCTATTTCAACCGTGGCTTGGCCAAACAGCAATTAAAAGACCATCGTGGAGCAATCTTAGATTTTGACAAAACTATTGATCTTGACCCAAAAAATTCTTTAGCCTATTTGTACCGTGGCAAAAGCAAAGGTGAACAAGATGACCATAGAGCCGCTTTACAAGACTATAATCGCACCATTGAATTAAGCCCGGAAGATGCCCTTGCTTATCTGGCAAGAGGTACCACTAGAGCCAAACTATTGGATTATCGCCGTGCCATTCAGGATTTTAGTAAAGTGGTTGAAGTAAATACAGAAGATATCAATAAATTCCAGGCATATTATTCTCGTGGAGCCTGCAAATCAAGATTAGAAGATTATCAGGGCAGTATAGCTGATTTTACCAAAGCAATTGATATGAACCCTAAACGTTCACAGACTTTTGCCAGCCGTGGTTTCAGTCGCCTGAGAATCAACGATTTTACAGGAGCTATCAAAGATTTCGATGAAGCTATTAAGCTGAATCCCGAAGATGGTGAATCATTATACAACCGTGGTTTCAGCAAAACCAAAATTGACGATTTCAGAGGAGCCATCAGTGATTATGACAAAGCCATTGTACTTGACCCTCAAAATGTAAGAGCTTACTATGGCCGTGGTTTTGCCAATAGCACATTAAACAGTCAGAAAGACGCTATTAACGACCTGACTAAAGCCATTGAAATCAATAATGTAAATATTGATTCGAAAGTGGTTTATAGCGGACGCATCAATAAAAACATTCTGGATGAATTGCGCAATGTAGTGCAGGAAAAAGGTAAAATCAACGAATTTTCAGAAGATCGCTCGGAAGCTTATTATAGCCGTAGTGTAGCCAGATTCAAAAATGGCGATGCTAAGGGTGCTATTGTGGATTTGAACAAATCTATTGAATTAAACCCGACTTATGCCGAAGCTTATTTCTATCGTGGCTTTGTACGCTCATCAACAGGTGCACAAAAAGAAGCCCTACAGGATTGCTCAAATGCTATCAAACTGAACCCTAAATATAGCGAGGCTTTCTATGTAAGAGGCATCATCAAACATGCGTTAGGCGATGAAAACGGTGGTTGTTATGATTTAAGCCGTGCCGGAGAATTAGGATACTCAGCTGCCTATAATGTAATACGTGAGTATTGTAACTAAGATTATTCATATAATAACATATCATATAAGCCCTGCCTTTTGGTGGGGCTTTTGTATGAAGAAATTTTATTTAGGTTTCACTGATAGACTTTTAACTATCTAATTTAAGGATATCATGAGCTACGACTTTTTCTGGCAGACTATTGAAGATATTTCGGAAAGTATCCCACAACTGAATGAGAAAAGAAAGAATGCTCTTAAAACGAATGATGAACACTTGATTTTGGAATTAAGTAGAGCACTTGCTGATATTATAGCTACCGACAGTTTTTAAGTAACTCAATATATTCTGCGAAAACCTAAATTCTATTTAAATACTAGTACAATTCCTCTACTTATGCAGATTCTGAATGAAGTTCAAAAGTATACTTCTATCATCTTATCAGGTAATTCCCCGGTTTCAAAAACAAAAGTC
>CBIHRH010000433.1:0-4932 GCA_966212365.1 uncultured Emticicia sp.
ATATTCATAAAAATGTCGCCCCAAGCATCCGTTTTTCGGTGATTGGGCTTAATCATGGTCATATTTATGGCATGACGGAGGCCATTATCCGTGGTGGTGGCGAATTAGTAGCAGTTTATGCCAAAGAGCCTGATTTAATGACAGCTTATGTAAAAAGATACCCGAATGTTAAACAAGCTCAAAGTGAAAAAGAAGTATTGGAAGATAATTCGATACAATTAATTCTTAGCGCTGCTATTGCCAGCGAACGCGCACCAATCGGTATCAGAGCGATGCAACATGGTAAGGATTTTATGGCTGATAAACCGGGTATCACATCGTTGGAGCAACTAGCACAGGCAAGAAAAGTTCAGAAAGAAACCAAGCGTATCTATTCAATTATGTATAGCGAGCGCTTTGAAAACCGAGCGACAGTAAAAGCAGGTGAGTTGATAAAAGAAGGAGTGATTGGCAAAGTAATACAAACCATTGGCTTAGGCCCACACCGGATGAATACCAAAACCCGTCCGGAATGGTTTTTTGACCGTAGCAAATTCGGAGGTATTATAACTGATATTGCTTCCCATCAGTTTGATCAGTTTCTGTTTTTTACAGGATCTACCAAAGGCGAAATTGTTAGCTCTCAGGTAGGCAATGTAAACCATCCTGAATTCCCGCTTTTTGAAGATTTCGGCGATGCCATGGTAAAAGGTAATGGTGGAACAGGGTATATCCGGGTAGACTGGTTTACGCCAGACGGCTTAAAAACCTGGGGCGATGGCCGATTAACCATCTTAGGTACGGAAGGCTTTATAGAGATTCGCAAGAATATTGATATCGCAATCAAAGACACCGGCAATAACCTGTATTTAGTAAACAATAAAGAAACGAAATACATTGATTGCAGTAAAGAACCTCTGCCATTCGGTGGTCAGTTAGTAGGCGATATTGTGAATAGAACCGAAACCGCTATGACACAAGACCATTGTTTCTTAGCAACAGAGTTATCATTGAAAGCGCAGAAATTTGCCAAGAAACTGGAGTTGACAAAATGATAAACGGATGGATTTAAGCCTGCCAAGGGATTCGGAATCATCATCTGATTTTTAAAAGAATAAGTCCCGAAATACGCCAGATTCAGGCATATTCAGGACTTATTCTTTTGTAGTTTCTGAAAATCAAATACTTTTCTATCAAATTTCCGAGGTGATTCTGGATATACTTTGATACTAGAATTAAGCCGAAAGAACTTCCTATTCTATTATAGCCAGACTCACAAACTTGAAATTACCTTATAGGTAATAATGGCAGCCGCAGCTAGTTTTAGCTTGTCTCCATCAGACATACCTGTTCGACGATAGTTATATCTAGGATTCCAGGTACCCTCAGTAATTCCGGCAACCAGATTTGGCGCTTCATAATTTACCGTGCCGGGTGTCCATACTACTTTTAATGATACATTTGGCTCTATAAATACATAACCCGGATACGGCAGGTATTGGTCTTTCGTATCAAGTGTTTTTATTTTCAGGTCAGGATAGTCTTTGTTTGGATCCCATACACTATCAACAAATGAATCTCCCTCTTCAATGAATCTATAGCCTGTAACCGGCATCCAACGGCCTTCAGCATTATCAGACCAAGCCATATAATCCGGATGTAATAGTCCCGGAGTCCAGATAGTCTGCAGCCCTTTATTTTTATCTACAAATCTATAGCCGGGTAGCGGGTTCCAGTCATCTTCTGTTTCAGCCGACTCTACTTTATACTCAGGGTGTTCAATGCCTGCCTGCCATACCACATCGGTATTCTGCCAGAAAAGACGAGTATCGGCGTGGTTAGCACCATACCATACGTATCCGGGTTCAGCAGGTTTTGCCAGAAATAGACCTGCTAGCTTAACTCTGGGTGTAAATGCAACTATCAGGTGCCAGATTAGTAATACAATTAAAACAGCAATTATAGATAAGGTAGCAGCCGGATTTCTACGTAAATTTATCATGATAAGTTTAACTTAATTTGCTATAAAACGAAATCAGGACTCAGAACTTAAAGGCAAGTCCGACCCTGACTGAAGACAGACCCGTACGCCCCAACTCGGTAAAAGCCCCGAATTTTTCGATAAAATAGTATTTACCTCCAATAAAATAATTGAAAAACAAGCTGCTATTGTAGCCATAATAGCTATCATTCCATCTGATATGCTGATACCCCAAACCAAGGCCTGCATACAAATCAAGCTTTTCGACACGGATTTTTAGCAAGCGGTTGAGGTGTATAGAACCTCTTGCACCCAGATAATAGGCCTTATAGCCACTAGAATAATAGTAGTAATTGCCTGAATTATAATCCAGTTGTGCACCTACACTAATATCTTTTTCAACACCCTTTTCATAAGAAATTCCAATAGGATTGCCATAATAGTAAGACGACAAACCTATACCTACATTCAAGAGATTATCTCCTTTTTCATACCCATCTGAACTTGCATAACTTGCTCTGGATTTGCTTGTGTATGAACTCCTGCTTGTCGGGCTTGTGTTTGTTGGCGATGTATTATGAGTAGTTGATTTATTTGATGGCTGAACAGTCTGGGTAGTTCGGTTTGGCGGCAAAGCAGTCTTACTCTCCGACTGGCCTTTCGAAGCAGGTGGATTTGAAGGCAAGGCAGTTCTATTATCAGGCGCTTTTGTTGTGCCAGGTGTATTAGAAGGTTTAATAGTACTTGTATTAGTTGTTTTTTTCTCAGGTGTCGATGTTATCGGTTTAGGAGTTGCCGTAACAGGCTTTTTTACTGCCGGAGTTTTTGACGCAGGTTTGGTAACAGGTGTTGAGACAGTTTTCTTTTTCGGCAATGTTTTTGAACCAGAACTGCTCTGGGCATAAGTGTAGAATGGCTTTACAAATAGAAAAAAAGCCAGTATACAGCAGTATAAATTTCTTTTCATAAAATTTTATTTGATTGTATGTATGTAATATTTCTATTTGAAGTTACCTACAGCTACTAATTTGAAATTGCTACTATAGCTATCGCCATAAGGATAAGGTTCAACATAAACTTTATAAGTTCCTTTTTGTACTCTTTCAATAAGCGCAACTGAATTATTATATCCTGGGAGAGTGTTTTTAACTAGTTTTCCACTACTTTCATATAAATGGATGGCCACTTGCATAGGTGTTGCATCCAACTGTAAGTCAATTAAAGAACTATTCTCAGTAATCTCTATGGTGTACATTTTCACATCCTTATTGTTGGCTATATTACCTTCTATTGCTTTTTCCGAAACGCTTCGCTTGTTAAGGTTTTGGGTTTTACCAAATACTTTTAGCGTATAATTGCCCCTCGACCCTCGTGTGAATGTAGCTGCCATAATCTGATAAATACCCTTATTGAGCTTCGCTATGACAAAATGTTTTCTTTTTCCATCATCACCTACAATCCCTTCTCCATTTGTATCATAAAGATAGAGTCCGATTTCAGTGTCTTTTGACTCCATTTCTATATCTATATAAGTATTGTCTTCGGTCACTTCAAAGCTATAAAAATGATTTTTAGGCGTTACATAAGCTCCACCTCCCCCATATTCACCCCATGATTTGTCTCCTGATTTCAGCACTTCAAATGATACCGAAACAATGTCTTTTTTAATGTTGCCGATTTTCAGTTCAAATTTGCCTAATGCATATCTTTCAGCCATCACTACTATGCGGTATTTTCCTGCATTAAGCATCTTTTCATCATTTACATTTCTCCCTCCCTCCGACTCCGAAAGCCTTGCGCCGTTAGCATCGTAAACAAAGAAGGCTACTTCTATTTGTGAGGAAGTCAATGAATAAGTAATAAGTTGGTTATTTCCTTCTACCTCGTAGTCAAATTGATAGTTTTTAAATGATTCGGGATAGTCGAATCCTCCTGCTCCACCATTATCTGCTTTCCATTCGGCAGTAGCATTTTTTATAGTTGTTCCCGGTTTATGGCCCGCTGCTATGTCATCAGGTGAAGGTTCGTCAGCAGTTTTAGTACAGGCCGTTAGAATTCCAATCAATAATAACAAAGTCAGCAAATGTCTCATGGTCGTTCTCATTACAGATTGTCACAATAGGGTTTAAAACATACAAGTATATCTCAAATAATTATTGATTTTATCGGTACTGCAACCAATGTATTAGTTTATTTTCCGAAACAGTGTATTTTCTTTCCAAGTGCCGTATTCTAAAAAAATAAAATATACACCGATACACATTGGTATTTTTAAAGTTATTTTTGAATAAAATAACTTGCTTATGATACCTTGTGACTCAACCCTAGCTAAGTTGCTACTACCCTTCTTTTTGATGTTCTGGAGCCACCTAAGTATTGCACAAGCAAAATCTGTAAATGAAAGACTTATCAATGCTAAAGCTACCCTTGCCGAGGGTGTTCGTGAAAGAGATTCTGTCAAGATTGCCGAAGGCTATTATCTGTTAGGCAAAGTTCGTGGAGGTGAACATAATTATCCAGCGGCGTACAAGTTAATGTATCAATCTTTAAAAATTAATGAGCGCCTTAAAAATTGGTATAGCGCAGGAAAGGTCTATCTAAGATTAACAGACTATGAACTGGAACAGGAGCATTTTCAAGAAGCAAAAACCATGCTAAATGAAGCTATGCAGATATTTGTGATGTATAAAGTGCAGAAAGGTATAATTGATGCTTATTATTTATATGGGCTAATTCATACGTCAAAATATAACCCAAAGCCCAATTATGATAGTGCAATGTATTATTTCAAAAAATTGGAGTTAATTGCCTTGAGAGATAAATCTGAAAACCTACTTGAAGGGGTAAGAGAAATGATAGGCAATATATATAAGAAATTACATGATAAAAGAGCACTACCCTATCTTGAATATACCGCCAAAATACAACAGAAAACTAAACCAGACTCACCGTTGTTATCAACCCTTACAGAT
>CBIHRH010000434.1:0-4925 GCA_966212365.1 uncultured Emticicia sp.
CTAACATACTAAATAATACCTTGGTTTTGTCTGGACTTGTCTGGAAATCAAAGGCTCTGAAATAACGTAGCTTATCAGCACCTGTAGCTGTTTTAGCCAATTCAGCCAAACGATATACGTTATCGGTTGAGCGGCTTCTCCATACGATGTCTTTCGAGCTGGTGTCAACTTTCCATTTATCAGCTACACGGGCAATATATTTCGCAAAGAAAGCATCCCATTGGTTATCGGCAGCAATACCCAGCGCCTCCAGATACCAGCGGTCTTTGCCATCATATTGAGTAGCTAAGGTTGTCCAGATATCAGCAGCCTCTGGGCTTGTATTATGGCGAAGCGCCAGAAGAACTTCTCTACGAATTTGTGGAGACGGGTCTTCTGATAGTTTTTTCAATAGCGCAATATCCGCCATTTTCAACTCGCGAGCCAGACGAATGCCTGTGATTCTGATATCCTCATCTTTATCGGCCAAAGCAGCATCGATGTATTTCTTTTCTTCACCTTTGATATTGCCTAACAACCACAAAGCTCTCGCACGCATACGAGAATTGTCTGATTCCCAAAGGTCAACCAAAGCAGGTTCTGCTTTTTTCTGTAAGCTATTGAGTTTTGTCCATGCTAAGTAGCGAACTGCAATATTCGGATTCTGCAAAGCTTTTACACATCCTTCCGGTGTTTCAAAATCAAAAGTCGGTACTGAATAATCTTCTCCTTTAGGCGCAATTCTGTAGATACGTCCGCGTAGGCTATCACCCATGGCATGACCACCCACACCCGGGTCATACCAGTCAGCTACAAAGATAGAACCATCAGGCGCCTGTGTTACATCAGACGGACGGAACCATTGGTCACGTTTTGAACCATCAAGGATATTATTAATGGTCGCTTTAAAACCTGCCCCATCTTTTTCGGCAGCATATGAGCGTACAACGTTTGGCCCGGCATCGCAGTGAATTACCTGATTACGATATTTTTCAGGCAATAAATCACCCTCATAAACAATCATACCTGTTGGTGAGCCTGCACCCGTTTGCAACAAATTCGGCATAACACCCGGGTCGTTCAAATGCCAGTGGCGTAGGGGTATTTCGCTTTCCCAGTTGGTACGGCGCTCCTGCCAGCTTGCACCTGTCATTTCATCTTTATACCCATAGTTGCCATAATCCATCACATAGTTGATACGCACGCCCTTGTTGCCATCATCATCATTATCCGACTGCCACATTCTGCCGTATGAATCAACTGCTACTTCGTAGTTATTTCTGAAATTATGTGCCAGAATCTCCACATTTGAGCCATCCGGATTACATCTATAAATTTTCCCTTGTCTATAAGTAGAGAATGGTCTGCCTAAATCATCTTTTAGTTCATTACCATTTTTATCATGCAAGGTTTCAACCTCATTACCACCATTGAAATACAATTTACCATCAGGCCCGAAACTAAAGGCATGAATAGCATGGTCATGCTGATTCCCTGTCAGATTCGTAAAAATCAAATCTTTTTTATCTGCTTTATCATCGCCGTTTTCATCGGTAAATACAAAAACATTCGGGCTACACGAAACAACGACCTTATTGCCTATTACAGAGATACCCAATGCCGAGTTGATTTCCTCGCCTTGGTAGAATACCGTTGTTTTATCTGCTTTGCCGTCTTTATCGGTATCTTCCAATATCAGAATCCTATCTCCTTTTTTGTTATAAGGGTTCTGCGGATTAAGTTTGTTGCGATAGTTATACCCCTCACAAATCCAGACTCTACCTTTGGCATCGATATCCATATTGGTAGGGTTCATCATCATGGGTTCAGACGCAAACAGGGTTACTTCCAAATCAGGGTCAGCTAATTGTATACCGTCAACGCCATGTTCAGGCTTACGCTTGTCGTCGTCGGTTAGTTTAGCGTATTCTTCATCAGGAAGCGTTTTAGGGGCTTGTTTACAGGCTCCGGCCAGTAATAAAACAGAGAGAGAAAAAATGATTGATTTTTTCATTGAACAGGTTGTTTTTATAGGCTTTGAATAGATACGCTAAAATTATAGAATAAGTGTTGATTTGACAAATAAAAATCCCAAATCAGTTCTTTAAAGAAACCACTCCCTTTTCAACACCTAATCCTAATATATGCTTCGCTCTAAGGTAACGATTTGCATTACCAGCATCATAATTTGCACAATCTTTATCAAAACTACTGATTCTTACCATGCCAGACGAATGTATAAACTCATTATTACCCAGCCACATGCCCACATGCACCACTCTTTCCGGTTTTTCGGGGGTAGCTTTTTCACCAAAGAAAAGTAAATCTCCTACCCTCAGTTTTTCAAACGGTATATCTTCACCCACAAATGCCTGCTGTGAAGCGTCTCTGGGTAATAAAATACCATTAGTCTGATAAACCATACGCATATAACCACTGCAATCAACACCTTTCCATGAAGTACCACCCCATAAATAAGGTAAGCCAATCATACGGAAAGCGGTTTTAGTTAATGCTTCGGGGCTTGGCGTTGTCATTCTTTTCCAATCCTGATAGGATATGGCTTCTCGCTTTAGGATAAAGCCTTTGCGCGCATCAGGATAGGCTACTTCGTAGAAATCAGCCAATGTATCTTTCACCACAAATAAATCACCCCAGGTAAGGTCTGAAACTGTCTGGGTATTTTCATCTGCTTCGGTAAAAGCAAACCCGAAAGGCTTGGCATACATCAACTTTGCCTCACTCTGATAAGCATCTACTTCATCTTTTACTTTACGCTTGATAGTACCCCCATCTACCCAACCTATATAATGGTCAGGCGTTTGCACCAAGTACCAGTTTCGCTCTTTTTCTAACACTTTCAGCGTTGTACCCAGTAAGGATTGCGTAGCCAGTTCGGCCGATTCTTTGGGTTGTGAACGGATATTGGCAACCGAAACATTCACCAACGCGTAGATTTTACCTTCTAATTCTTCTTCATCCGGCAGAACCCTTACGGCATCAGCCAAATTATAGCCACTGTTTTTCAAACGGCTTAACAACTCTTTTTTGGCTAATGGCAGATTGGTTTTGCCCACCAGTAAATTACTGTCTAAATCTACCTGAAAAACTGCCACCCGTTTATCAGGCGCATATTTTTTCTTCACCTGTTCTATAATGGCATGCACCGTTGGGTGGGTAACAGGTGTCTGATTTACCTGAGCAAACAGGGCATTGCTCAGGCAAGTTAACAGAATTAATAAATAAAGTTTGTTACGAGTGTTTAGGGAATAATACATTGCGTATATAACTATTGTAAATGATTCCAGCCTTGCGCTTTAATGCTTGCCTTTGCGCCACTTTTCAATACCAGTTCTACGGTTTTGTCTTCAGTCATATAGCCAATTGGCGTAATGTCTGAGATATTTTTTATTTTATCAAAATCAGCCTGTTTTACCGTAAACAATAACTGATAATCTTCTCCACCATTCAATGCCGCCGTGATTGGGCTTATGTTGAACTCTGATGCCGTAAGCATCGTAATATCTTCAATTGGTAGTTTCTCTTCAAAAATCAATGCCCCTACTCCTGATTGGGTACTTAAGTGGATAATTTCAGAAGCTAATCCGTCAGAAATATCAATCATCGATGTCGGTACAATGCCTGCTTCGGCCAATTCGTGTATGATGTCTGCTCTGGCTTCGGGTTTTAGTTGTTTACCTACCAGATAAGATTTTTCTTCCAGATCAGGCTGCATGCTTGGGTTGGCCAGATATTCCTGCTTTTCTCTTTCCAGAATTTGTAAGCCAAAATAAGCAGCTCCCAAATCTCCTGTTACGCAAAGTATATCATTGGCTTTCGCGCCATTTCGATAGGCTATTTTATCTTTATCAACCAGACCCGTAACCGTTATAGAAAGCACCAATCCCGAACGTGAGGATGATGTATCACCACCTATTAAATCCACTTTATAATCTTCACAGGCAAAACGGATGCCCTCATAAATTTCATCAACGGCTTCAACCGATATTCTATTGCTTAAGCCTATACTTACTGTAATCTGCTTGGCTATACCGTTCATGGCTGCAATGTCTGATACATTTACTGCTACCGCCTTATACCCCAAATGACGGAGTGGTGCGTAAGCGAGGTCAAAATGAACCCCTTCTAATAGCATATCCGTCGAAATAAGCATATATTTATCACCTAAATCTATCACGGCGGCATCATCACCAATGCCTGTGATAGTCTCAGGGTTTTGTGTAGTAAACTTTGACTTTATCCGGTCAATCAGGCCGAACTCTCCTAATGCATTCAGTTCTGTTCTTTCCATAGCTCCTGTTCGCTGTTCTGTACAGCTAATATCTATTTTTTCGCAAAGATACACAAAAAAAGGTGGACTTCTCAGCCCACCTCTGTCTCAAGACCTTTATACCTTATTGGATAGTCAAGGTATATGTATTTGTAGTACCACCTGTTTTTTGACTAGGGGTAAGACGAGTCAGAACTAATTGTGTATCGGTAATCGAATCAATGCTAAATTCTATAGTGCCGCCAGTACCTGTTGGTGCAGGGCTCAGGTTTTTCAAAATTAATTTTGTTTCACCTGATAATTCGTACTGACCAGAAAATGTATTACCATCAAATTCTACTAATGTAGCTGATGGCGCAGCTAATAATCTTAGTTGAAAACTTGAATAACCTGGTTTGGTATTACTGGCTGCTCCTTTGGTATACACAATCGCAGTACCCTCTTTCACGGTATTAGCAACCCAGTTCTTTTTGATTTTTTCAGACAAAGGCACTGCTTTCTCTTTTCCGCAAGAAAAGAGAAAAAAACTACAGGCAAACAATAGAATGGCAATCTTTTTCATAGAATGTTATTTTTGAATATGTTTTTCAACCTTTTTTAATCAACATTATCGTTGTACAATCAGAACACCCGACAAATATGGCTTAAATATAAA
>CBIHRH010000435.1:0-4924 GCA_966212365.1 uncultured Emticicia sp.
CAGCTTGTTTCGAAAGGGCATGATTTCAATTCTGGAACAAGTTTCTGATTTTGAGGTAGTGATGGAGGCTACCAACGGCTTAGAATTTTTACATAAATTACCTGGTACTCCAATTGATGTAGTATTGATGGATTTGCAAATGCCGCAATTAGATGGCACTAAAACCACCGAATTGATCAGACAACAGTTTCCGCATGTAAAAGTGATTATTTTAACGATGCATGATGAAGATAAATACATTCTGCATTTGATGGAAATTGGTGCTAACGGCTATCTTTTAAAGGATAATGACCCCGAAGAAGTAGAAAAAGCCATCAGGAAAGTAATTGAGACCGATATTTATTTCAGCGATTTTGTGAGCAAAGTAATGCTTCGCAAAATGACACGCAAAAATCAGCAGGAAAATAAAATATTCAATTATAAAACCGACCTGTCAGACCGTGAAAAAGAGGTGCTTATACAGATATGTGAAGGGCTGACGACGATGGAAATAGGCGATAAGTTATCACTAAGCCCCCGTACGGTTGAGGGACATAGGTTGAGAATGATAGAAAAATTAGGTGTGAAAAATACGGCCGGTCTGGTAGCTTTTGCTATCAAAAACCATCTGGTTTGATTGTTAGTCTTCTAATACTGCCGTAAACTCGATTTCGACCAGATAATCTTTTTCAATAAGTGCACTTACTTCAACCATTGTTGTACATGGTTTAATTGAGCCGAAAAGTTCGCCATGTGCTCTGCCTATAGACTCCCATTGAGAAATATCTGTAGTAAAAATACGTGTACGAATCACATCTTTCAGGCTTGCACCCAATTGCTCCAATACCTTTTCTGCTTTTAAGATAATGAACTTGGTTTGAATATAAATGTCATTTTTACCAACCAATTCACCACTACTATCAGTAGCTACTGTGCCGGTTACTTCAATTAAGTTTCCGATTTTTACGGCTCTTGAATATCCGACAATATCTTCCCATTTAGCTCCGGTAGAAATGTTTATACGACTCATAGATTGAAAAGGCTTTTTTTGCAGCAAAGTTAGGAGAAAAAAGCCCTTTTGCAAATTATGTAATAATTATCAATTACAGGGGTTATCCGAAACTCTTGCATCAAAAGACGCCCCGTTTTCTACTTTAAAACCGGGTTTTAGCAAGATGAACTTTCCTGTTTTGTAAGTAATGGAAGATTCGGTGATGGTATTATTAGCCTCTATCAATATCTTCGATTTTTTAGTGGTACTGATGTCTAAATCATCATTAACGCTACTTAAAACAATAGAGTGAGCGCAAGGGTTAGCATTCTTTGCATAAGCAAACTGCCGGATTTCGGTAATAGTACCTGCCAGAAAACTGAAATTTAAAGTAGTAGAATTATTGGGAGTAGTACAGGGCTCTCCACAAGGAAAACCATAGGTACTAAACGAAAAAGTGCCAAATGAATATTTTCTTTCATCAGGGCAATTTAAACTGTCAAACGGGCATTCATTTTTATATTGCTTTTCTCCGTATAAGAATCTGAAACGGGTATCGTTGGTATATATCCCCATTCCAAAATTATTCTGATTGGTCATGGCTACCCAATTTTCGGTAGCATTATTCCAGAAATTCTCATGGTTTGGTGCACCTGGAGGTATATTTGTTCTGAAATCGACAGGCTGGTTGGTAAACGGGTCAGACTTATTATAGGTCTGCCATCTCTCCGCAAAAGGATAATTGAGGTTAATAAATATATTGAGCGAGACCCCCGTATTTGAGTTACTAACAAAATATGGGATATTACGTGTTTGCTTCACCGAAAAATGCGTAGAGATGCCCTCCAAGCTCACCCAATATTCGTTGTAAGTACCTGTGTCTATTTTTTTGTAGCTGCCCGAACTATCTTTTACAAAACCCCATTCCCATAATTTAGCTTTAAAATACAAAACTCCTGAGTTCTCATCAAAGCTGATTTCTTCTGGTAAACCGCCAAGATTATCGTTATTTGTTATATAATTATTATAAAAACTTCCTTGCACTAAGCCATTCCACTCACGGGTGGCACCTCCTGCAAAAGGGAATACTTCGGTCAGATATTTAGAATTTGTGTAAGGTCGCCAGGTATTCGGTTGGTCGGGATAAATACGCGTTTCAAAACCTGCCTGTCTGCCCGCATCATGATTATTAATCATGTTAACGCCATCAGGTAATCGGGCAAAATAGCTGATTGCGCCTCCCATGCGTTTATCAAAGCCAATTTTCACAATCTGGTTATCTAAAAAAAACCTCAGACTATCTTCTGAAAAAATGGTTTGCGAAAACACATGGACATACACTAAAGACAAAAAGATCAATGGAAAACATTTTCTGAACATTTTCTTCGTGTGTTTTAGAGCTAAAAAAGGATTAGATGCAAGTCGGATTCCCTATAAAATCTAATTGAGCGGTCGGTATTTCAGGTCTGCTATCAGATAGATACGTTTTATAAATAGATTTGGTTTTTCTATAAATTGATGCTACTAAGTAATTTTCTGCGTCTACGCGATATAGGGAATTGTTCGCCACTTTTCAGTAAGATGTACATATCCTTACGACTTGTACCAAGCCATTCAATTGCTGCAAAGTTGACGATATGGCTTCTGTTCACTCTAAAAAAATTATGGTCTTTTAGCTTCTCTTCAAATATCTGTAGTGTTCGTGAGCTTAATGTTCTTTTGTTACCATTCAGATAAAGCATGGTATAATTACCCTGAGACTCAAGATAAAGAATATCTTGCGGACTAATGTCCTTTTTGCTGATTCTGATTGTTTCCATGGCATGTTATTATTTTATATACGTAAAAACTACACCTCTAAAGGCCATATCTGTTCCTTGCCAGCTAGAGCCTGCCGTCAACTTTAGGTAATAGTAATATTTACTATTATTGACAATAGTATCTTTATCAAAGCCTACACTCTTTTCCTGAATGCCACTGCCTGAATCACTTTCTATTGTTGCTAATATTGTTCCTATTGCATCTGTTTGCTTTTCTACCCTATAAAAAGTCAGAATCATTTTACCTCCCTCATTTTGCTTAAAGTGCATTTTCATCTTATATAAAGTAACGCTATCAGGTAATTCTACAGGCGCATAAGCGTAACCATCAGCGCTTTTGGTATTGTTGACAAAAGAGATTAAAGCTTTTTCTACATTTTTCGTAAAAGCTGTAGCAGGAGTAGTGTTAGATAAGATAGGATGAAAGCCTAGGGCTGAAACATTATAAGAAAAAATTTGGCCAGAATTACTTACACATTCTATTAAATTACCACTTGCATCTGTACAAACATGACGGTCGCCTGAACCTACAAGACCGGTAGACCTTAAGTTTGATGCCTGTACGGTTCCAGTGGCAGACATATTTCCTCCAAGCCTCAGTCTAAAGGTTGTTGAGACGCCAGGAGTAGAGTTTATATTCACCACGCCATTTTTCTGAATTACCATCGCATTACTTCGGGTTCCTGCACTTTGTCCATTACCTATATAAAGCAGAGGGTCTGTACTTACCCAACTTGTTTCATTAACACCAGAAATAGGTGAATTATAGTATCCTAATGCCAAAGAATAATAAGCATCGGCTGTTGTCCCTGTTCCTATAGCCATACTATTGTTACCATGAGCATAAGTTCTTTCACCAAAGGCAATTGCCCGAACAGAGCCGTCTGCCATAGCAAAAGGACCAATAGCCATACCTCCACTTCCAGATGCGTAAGCACTTTCTCCTATTGCAATCGTATTTGATGTTCCATCAGAAAATGCGCTTGTACCAATAGCCACATTACCTGTTCCGGTGGCCTGTGAGTCATAACCAGTTGCAAATGAATGAAGACCTACATTATTAGCATCCCAGAGATTGCCACTAATCGTCCCACATCTGAATGCACTTCTTGATGGTATCCACATCATACGCGTTCCACTTCCTGATACCGGTGCAGTCGGTGGATGAGTGACATCAGTCGCTAAAAAAGATACAAATGTGGGATTTCTTGACCAGAAACCTCCGGTGTTGGTATTTTGTATCTCATTGCCCCCTATACCTGCTACAGTCCATAAACCAGAACCGCCTGCAGGGGCTTGCCAGGTTGCTCTGCCTAAGGCATCAGAGGTGAGTACCTTTCCTGTTGCTTCCCCAATGTTCTTAAGTTGTATAGGCAATGCAGTTATAAACGAATCTTTTCTTGCTTCAATAAATTGTGCATTTACCTGAAAAGACGCTATCAATAAAAGAAGTAGAAGTATTTTTTTCATGGCTCGTTCTGTTATTTGATTGATACAAAGCTAAACCATAAAAAAGCACGATGCACCTACTAAAGTTAGTAGGTGCATCGTCATTGAATTCTCTTATTTTTTATAATACAATTGCTTTTTGCTTGTTTTCAAATCAGTTAGTAGCAAAGCTCCCCGTTCAATATAATACTTTGAATTGGCCACATCAGTTACTTTGCCATTGACCAAAAGTCGCCAATAGAATATATTATCTTTCGTATACCATCTTGCGCCGAGTGCCTTTGCCTCGGCAATCATTTTGTTTCCTCCACCCGTTGATTTACCTGAACTATTAGGCCCGCTTACATAAGAGCCAGAGCCTCCATCGTCAATTGTACCATCAGCATTAAGCACTATTGCGCTGCTTGAACCGCCATAAAAACCGCCGGTACTTGAATAATTTTCTTGAATTTCCCATTTGCCTACTAAATTGGGGTCACGATATAATCCATCTGAACTGGGTGTAATGGTTGCATTGGCATTCAGGTTTTGTTTGCTGAATGTTCCGTTTAAAATTATTTGTCCGTTATAACTAATTTCTTGCCTGATTTGTCCGCTTGTTAATTGCATTGAAAAATTAAAGATAGTTCCGTCCTTATACGTCAAAGTTCCTGTTGCAATTGTAGCATTTATATTCCCTTTCAAT
>CBIHRH010000436.1:0-4893 GCA_966212365.1 uncultured Emticicia sp.
AGAGAGGCATCAGGTGGATATTTATTCCGGCAGGAGCGAAATGTTTTTTTGCGTTCTTTTTTTCAGTTTCCGGAATAAAAGAATTCGGCTTGGTAGTGTGTGTAGTGTTTGATGAAAAAACACTCACATTTGTACTTTGTGAACGAAAAACGGGTTGTTGCGCCAGTAGCTCGACTGAAACTAGTACAGATACACATGAAAACAAAATCAATCTCATCACTTATCTTGACATGAACATCGATTAAATAACGCAGGGTCCGGCAATATTATTAGAATTTTTGAAAATTTTAATACATCTGCAAGACCTTTTGTTTTAAAGGTTCTCTGAATGGCTTATACCTGGCTCATGTAAAGGGAAAGCTATATATAGATAGTTGGTGAAGTATTAAGCAATTACTTCACCATATAAGTCAAATTCGGTAGCATCAGTGATTCTGACATTAGCAAAATCTCCTCTGCGCACATATTGAGAAGCAGGTACTAATACTTCATTATCTACTTCCGGAGAATCGAATTCCGTGCGACCAATAAAGTTTCCGCCCTCTTTTCTATCAAATAATACTTTAAATGTTTTACCTATTTTATCCTGATTCAATTCCTGCGAAATGTTCTGCTGTAATTCCATAATCAAATCATTTCGCTCTTGTTTTACTTCTGCTGGTACATCGTCAGGTAATGAATAAGCATGGGTATTTTCTTCATGCGAGTATTGGAACACACCTAAACGTTCAAATCTTGTATCTTCTACAAAGCGATACATTTCTTCAAAATGCTCTTCAGTCTCACCTGGGTGCCCTGTAATCAGTGTTGTACGCAAAGCCAATTCAGGGATAGTATCACGAATGGTTTTAATCAGATCTTCTGTTTTTTCTCTGGTGATACCCCTTCGCATGATTTTCAACATTTCAGTCGAGCCATGTTGCAAAGGCATATCAAGATACTTACAGATATTCGAACGATTCTTGATAACGTCTAAAACTTCTAATGGAAAGCCCGACGGATAAGCATATTGTAAACGAATCCATTCCAATCCTTCTACATCTGATAATTGGTCGAGTAAATTAGCTAATTCTCGTTTCTTATACAAGTCTAAGCCATAATAAGTTAAATCCTGTGCAATCAGAATCAACTCTTTTGTACCTTTTCTTACCAGATTCTTTGCCTCCAAAACTAACGCTTCAATAGATTTTGAGGCATGTTTGCCACGCATCAACGGAATAGCGCAGAAACTACAAGGACGATCACAACCCTCGGAGATTTTCATATAGGCATAGTGCGCCGGGGTAGTCAATAAGCGCTCCCCTACCAGCTCCTGCTTATAATCTGCTTTTAAAGTCTTTAATAAACGAGGTAATTCATTAGTACCAAACCAGGCATCAACAGTCGGAATTTCTACTTCTAATTCATCTTTGTAACGATGCGATAAACAACCTGTTACATATACTTTATCTACTACGCCTGCATCTTTGGCATCGGTATAGCGAAGAATGGTATCAATTGATTCCTGCTTGGCATTATCAATAAAACCACAGGTATTGATGATGACAATATTGGCATCATCTTTTTTTGATTCATGTGTTACGTTGAGTCCGTTGCCTTTCAACTGCGTATAAATCACCTCTGAATCAACCAGATTTTTCGAACAACCAAGTGTAACTATATTTACTTTATTTTTGAGAGAGCCTTTTGTTTTCAACTTTGTATTAATTGGAATTTGACAAACATAGAATAGACTAACGGCTATTCAGCCTACAAAGTTCGGAAAAGAATGGGATAATAAAAAACTTCGGAGGATTAACAGGCTTAATTACAAGTATTTATCAATAAAGCCACATTTACACTATGGGCATTATATTTATTTCAATGTTTACTTTGGCTAAAGCCAATATGACTTTTTTCTTTGAACACTGAATAAATTACCTTTTGCTTCAATTGCCTCCTGCTTTAGCTGGAGGAATATTAAATTTTACTATTCAATTGGCTTTAGCCGAAATGATTTATCCTTAAATAAATTTACGGAAGCCTATTTCAGAGCGGTACAGATTTACAACAATTTTATACCTGCCTGGTGATAGTTAGCTAATTCTGGTGCATTATCATCTAATTCTGTAATCAGGTAATCTATTTCATTGGGTTTACAGATACCTCCTCTACAAACCGAATTCAGTTTTTCGGAGATAGAGAGCACCACTAATTTTTTTGAAGCTCTGATCATGGCTTTTTTTACCTGCACTACTTCCAGATCAGAGTCTGTCACGCCAAATTTAGCATCGATACCATTAGTACCTACCATACACAAATCGAAAGACATTTCACTTAATTTCAGGATAGAATCTCCGCCCACGCATATTTTTGCATCTTTTGATAATTTACCGCCTATAAAAATTACCTCAATATTCGGGTGCTTCAGTAATTCTTCGGCCGTCATTAAACTTACTGTACAAAAAGTAGCATTCAAGTCTTTAGGGAGTAGTTTAATTACTTCTCTTAATGTAGTCCCCCCACTAGTTAAAATCAGCATGCCATCCTGAATAAGGCTGACGGCTTTTTTAGCAATAATGAGTTTTTGCTCACGAGCATAAATCACATCTTCGCTACTATTACCCGAATAAGAAACTGACAAAGCTCCACCATGAACTTTTACTAATTTACCACTTTCTGCCAGTTCGTTCAGGTCTCGTCTGATGGTATCTTCTGAGACATTGAGCTGGGTACAAAGGTCTGACGACAGAACTTTATTGTGCAAATTGAGTTCTTTAATAATGAAATCCTGACGTTCTTTTTTTAATAGCAGAGGTGTTGCGACTTTGTGCATTATTAATTTGCGGTTTTATGCAATTTTATATAAGCTAAATTATATAATTTTTCTCAAAGGTAAAGTAAATCGAATAAATATTTTGAATAACTATTTTACAATCAATTTTTTAGTAGTAAATATGCAAATCAATCTGCTTACTAAAGAAATGCGGCTTTATGCGTTTTTTTCAACAGCTATTTACTTAATCATATTTAAACTCTTATCTTATGATGAAAAATTACCAGGTAAAATTACAGTTCCTTACCATCGTAGCTGTGATACTCCTATGCTCTCTGAGCACATGGGCACAACGAACAGCCTATGTGATTAAGGGCAAGGTATCTGATGCTTCAGGAGGTGTGCCCGGAGCAACTGTTAAAATTGATGGGACAGCCTTTGGTACAATGACTGACCTTGAAGGTTCTTACACATTGAATGCCAATCTTAACTCCGGAAAATACAAAATTTCTGTGAGTTCGGTAGGATATGCCACTAAAGTACAGGAAATAAGTTTTGACAACCAGACCGTTATTACTTTAGATGTAACCCTTACCGACGATGTAATGAATCTTGATGAGGTAGTTGTAACGGGTTCTACTATCCGTACCTCCCGTCGTGAATTAGGAAATGCCATTAGTGCGGTGAATGCCGACCAATTGAAAGAAACGGGTTCATCTAACTTAGTAAGTGCCTTACAAGGTAAAGTACCCGGTGCACAGATTACCCAGAACTCAGGCGACCCTGCAGGTGGAATTACCGTTCGCTTACGTGGGGTAAAATCAATTCAGGGTAGTTCAGACCCTTTGTATGTAATTGATGGCGTTATTGTCAGTAACTCTTCTGCCAACGTTTCTCAAACAGCCTTGGGGAATCAGGTAGGTGCCGCTACTATCGGCACTAACCGTCTGGCTGATATTAACCCTGCTGATATTGAGAGTATCAACGTTATTAATGGTGCGGCAGCAGCGGCACAATATGGTTCACGTGCAGCTAATGGTGTGGTTTTGATTACTACCAAACGTGGTAAATCAGGTACGCCTCGTGTTACTTTTACTACAAGCGTAAATACCAATGAATTGCGTAAGAAAGTATTTATCTCTACTTATGGCAAGCAATTTGGTTTTGCCGGCCTTCGCTTACATACAATCGGTGTTGTTACACCTGCTCAGATTGCAGCTAATCCGGGAACAACTGTTGTAAATATTCAACGTGACGGAACCAATAATAACTTAGCTAATAACCTTGTTGATGTAAAACGCTATGATTATCAGGACCAGATTTTCCAGACAGGCTTAGGAACAGATAATAATGTGTCTATCAGCGGAGGTAGCGACAAAACACAATACTTTGCCTCTTTGTCTTATATGAAAAACGAGGGTATTGTTAAAGGTACTGATTTTAATAGATATGGCGTAAGAGCCCGTGTTGACCAACGCTTAGCCAACTGGGCAAAACTTTCTGTTGGTTTAAGTTATACCAATAGTTTCTCTAACGAGAAAGCCAATGGTAACGTATTCTACAGCCCAATCAACTCAATTAATATTACCAACAATATCTATGATATTACTGTGCGTGATGCAGCAGGAAATCTACAAGCAGTAGAGCCTACCCGTGTAAACCCATTGACTACCATTGAGGCCATGAAGTTTACACAAGCTGTTAACCGTACAGTAAATGACTTCCAGTTAAATTTAACACCATTCAAAGGTTTTGCCATTGACTGGATTGTGGGTGTAGATGCGTATTCGGCTTTAGGTAAAAACTATATTCCTGCATATCCATATCAGGCGGCAGCAGGTCTTCCTGCCGAGCGTTATCCGAATGGCTATGCATCCAATGCCAATAATAATTCTTTACTTTTTAATAGTGATTTGAATATCTCGTATCAACGTGAGTTAAGTAAAGATTTCACAATGAATCTGATTGCTGGGGGTAACTATCAGTCGAGTAAAGTAGAGTTTGCCCGAGCAAGTGGTGAAAACCTTGCTCCTTTCATTGAAACGGTAAGTGGTGCAGCAAGTACAACCGTAACAGCGGGTTTTGGTGTAGACCAATATAATCTGAGTGGTTTTTTCGGACAAGCTACTTTTGGCTAT
>CBIHRH010000437.1:0-4871 GCA_966212365.1 uncultured Emticicia sp.
ATTCTTTCAGCTGCTTATAACGAAAACGAAAACGTACTCGTTTTCTATAATGCTGTAAAAAATGTCATTGACGGACTGCCTTATAACTTCGAGTTCTGCTTTGTAAATGATGGCAGTACTGATGGTACGCTTCGGATTATCAGAAATCTGGCACGAGAAGACCATTCGGTAAAGTATCTCTCTTTTTCAAGAAATTTCGGGCAACAGATTGCTTTAAAAGCTGGCATTGATTCGATTGACGCCGATGCCATTATCATGATGGACAGCGATTTGCAGCACCCACCCGCCATGATACCCGTCTTGATTGAAACATGGCTACAGAAGCGGGTAAACATTGTAAATACCCTGAGGGAAGAAGACCGCGATTTATCATGGTTTAAGAAACAATCGAGCCAATGGTTTTATAAAGTTATCAACAATCTTAGTAACCTGTCTCTGGAACCAGGACAAGCAGATTTTCGTCTGATAGACAGACAGGTAGCGCAAACCCTGAAAAACTCTAAAGAACAAGACGTTTTTCTGCGTGGTATGATTCAGTGGATTGGATTTAAGCAAATTAATATTCCTTATCAACCGCATAAGCGTTTTTCAGGCGAAAGTAAATATACCCTGGCAAAAATGGTTAAACTGGCGCTGGCAGGTATCACATCTTTCAGTGTAAAACCACTTCATGGCGCTATTTATGTAGGTCTTTTGATTGCTCTTGCGTCATTTTTGTATTTGCCTTACGTGCTTTACAGTTTCTTTAGCGGAGAAGCAGTTGACGGTTGGAGTTCCGTTATCATTACCATCGCCTTTTTTGGTGGTTTAAACTTATTTATTTTAGGAATTATAGGCTTGTATATCGGCAAAATACTTATTCAGAATAAGGAACGACCGCTCTACATTGTTCAGGAACATAACATTTATGAAAACAGCTATTCTCAGTTTTGATGTAGAAGAATTTGATATGCCTTTTGAATATGGCGGCAAGCCATCGATGGAGGAACAAATTGCTACCTCAAGCAGGGGCTTGAAGAGTTTATCATCTATTTTAGACAAATACGAAGCAATAGCTACTTTTTATTGTACAGCTGTTTATGCTAAGGCTCAGTCGGAGAACATAAAAGACTTGAGCCACAAACACGAAGTTGCTTCACATAATTATTATCATTCGAGCCACAAAACCGAAGATTTACTGGCCTCAAAGCAGGTTTTGGAAAATATTACGCAAAAAGTAGTAAAGGGTTTCAGAATGCCTCGGATGGCACCTGTTTCAGATGCCGATTTGCTGGCAGCGGAATACGTCTACAATGCTTCTTATAATCCGACTTACCTGCCGGGCAGATACGACTACCGACATATACCGAGAACGGTCTTTCAACAAAATGACCTGATTCATGTGCCGGCTTCGGTATCGCCTAAATGGCGTTTGCCTTTATTCTGGATAGCTTTTCACAATTATCCGCTCTCTTATTTTTTCTATTTATGCAAAAAAGTGGCAGAAGCAGATGGCTATCTGCATTTATATTTTCATCCATGGGAGTTTACAGATTATACCGATTTGCCTAATGGGGCGAAATATCCTTTTTATTTACATAGAAATAATGGGAAAAGAATGCAGGAGAGGTTCAATCAGTTAATGGCATTTTTACAGCGTGAGGGTTTTACATTCAGAACTACTTCATGGTTGATAGAGCAACCGTATTTATTTCCTGAACTGGCATTAAAAAACGCATAGGAAGATTAAATTTCAACAAATAAACATTCTTTCTTATATAATCAGCAGGCCCATTTTATTGCCGGAATTGTAATCCCGTAGGGATGGTATATCGGCGGCCGCCGCGCGGTAGAAAAGATAATGAAATCTAATTCTGAGTCCCGTAGGGACGGTATATTAATATATCGTCCCTACGGGACTTAAACTTTATTTATGCCCTTTTCCCTACCGCGCGGCGGCCGCCGATATACCATCCCTACGGGATTTAAACAACACCTTTGATTCCTACGGCCTTAATTTATGAAATCATGATACTTCTATGCGTCAAGTTTGAATATCTCTTTCAATTCTTTGGCCTCTTCAGGCTTCATTCTGCCTGCCAGTACTAATCTTAACTGGCGGCGGCGTAGCGCCCCAGCGTATAATTCTTTTTCTTCGGCGGTTTCAGGTTCAACAGGTGGTACTTCAATTGGCCGACCTACCTGATCAACAGCTACGAAAGTCATAAAGGCTTTGTTGGTGTAGATTTTTGTTCCTGCCGGAATATTCTCTGCCCACACATCTATCCCGACTTCGAGTGATGAATTGAATGCTCTGGTTACTTTGGCCTGTAGTGTAACGACCGACCCTAATGGAATGGCTTCCTTGAATGAAACATTATCAACCGATGCGGTCACAACAATGCGATTACAGTGTTTCTGAGCAGCAATAGCGCCTGCTATATCTAACAATCTCATCAGGTTTCCTCCCATCAGATTCCCCAGTGTATTGGTATCATTCGGAAAAACCATTTCTGTCATTACTGTAAGCGATTCCTGTGCTTTTCTGGCTTTTTGCATAAAAAATGTATTCTAATATGGTTTGTTGATTAATACGCGTTTATAAATAATTATGGACGATAGACACGGATAAACAATTCGTTTCCCGCTCGCGGAGGAATTGAGTTAGTGCATCTCTCTAAAATAACAGGTTGAAAATAGGGTGCAAACATAGCCAGATATTCTTCCTTTGAACCACCAAAAGGAGGGCCTCCTTCAAACGGAAAATCGAAAATCACTCCTACCAGTTTACCTCCGGGTTTTAGTAAATCATGCATTTGTTCGGCATATCTTGGCCTTAAAGCAGGGTCAAGCGCTGATAAAAAGGTTTGTTCAATAATCAGGTCGTATTGTCCCTGATGGTAGAAAAAATCCTGATGAATTACCCGACAGTTCTCATTTTCGACGTAAAATTGTAACTTTTCCTGTAAACGTTCTACTAAAACCGCCGAAATATCGATCAGGGTAATATTGGTAAAGCCATGTCGAAGCAAATATTCAGCCTCATAAGAGTTTCCACAACCAGGAATCAGGATGGAAACGGACTTATCTGTGAGCTGGTCAAAATACTCTTTAAGCGGGGTAGATACGTAACCAATATCCCAACCCATTTCTCCGGTTGCATAGCGCTGGCTCCAATATTCATCATTCAATAAAGTATCCATTAATTTTTCTTTTATTGACTATGAACTGTAAATTGTGGGTAAATGTTAGCAAATCTAACCAGATACGTTCCATTTTGCCTTCAAAACAAATATATCAATAAAAATGAAAGCCATTGCCGAATACCTACGCCAGACTTTACAAGAAGTTTTACCTGCGCTACAAGCTATTTCAGAGGAAGATGCCAGCATTAAACCACAACCACATAAATGGTCGAAAAAAGAGATTATTGGGCACTTGATAGATTCTGCCACCAACAATCATCATAAGTTTGTCAGGACAATGGCTCAAAGGCATTTAGATTTTGTAGGTTATGCGCAGGATTTCTGGGTAGCAGAGCAGCAGTATAACAGCAGAAGCTGGGAAGAAATCGTTACTTTCTGGAATGTCTATAATTTACATCTTGTTCATATTATAGAATCAGTAAATCCGGCACATTTGCAAAATACCATCAGTATCGGCGGAAGCAAGCCATTCACTCTGGCTTTTATTATGGAAGATTATGTAGAGCATCTGAAACATCATTTAAAAGCAATTTTACCTGATGCTAATATTACGAGTAAGTTTCAAAATGTTTATAATGCTTAAAAACAGAGTTGAGGCGCTCTTTGTATCACCGTGTCACGCTTATACTCGTCCGAATGTGAGCGTGGCACGGTTAGGCACTTAAAGATTTATCATTTGATTACTTTTTCAAATCTATAACACTTAAGGTATAGTTCAGACCGCCCAGCGCATAACCGTGTCACGCCCTATTGAGAACGAGTATAGGCGTGGCACGGTGGGTTAATGGTCATAACTAACCACTCTCGTAACCTTCCAGACCCCATCTTTCTTCTGCCAAATGTGCAGGAATTTAAAAGTTCCGCAATCATTTCTTCCATTTTCTTTGTGGCAGAATGTATGCTCTCCAACCTGAATGGCGCCATAGTCTTTAATAGGATATACTTCCAGGCTTCCTTCTACTAATGTACGTTTCAACCCATTGTTACTGGCGAAAAGATTTCTGGTTGCCGTAATATTCTGTATATAGTTAGTGAGTCCGCCTTTATCATGATAAAACTCGAGGCTTGGGTCAAAGACATTTTTTATTGTTTCCTGGTCTTGTGTATTAAAGGCATTGAATAAGACACTATCCATATGGGCGATTTCATTGTATAATGTATTATTGTCAGACCTTGAAGCAAATTTAACATTTACTAAATAGTCTAACTCCTGAGTCATTTTCCATTCACCTTTTTGTTTCTGCCAAACCCGGGAGAATTTAGATTCTTCCATCATCTTCTCATTCATATAAAAACGTTGTACCCCTGTTTGCGTAGCTTTTTCTTCATTTACAACAATCACATGCAAACTGCCTTTAACAAGCTGTCTTTTTACTTTGATTCCTTTATCGCAAAAGTTCTTTTGCAAATTAGTTTTAAATTGAGCAAACGATTCACTGAAGGTTTCTCCCAGATAGCCTCCATCATGATAGAACATAAAGTCTTTGCTTAAGATACCGTCTATTTTATCTACCTCACAGTCATATACGACATTAAACAGCAGGCTGTCTTTTCGGGCTAATTCATTAAAAATAGCTTGTGAATTAGGCTTTGATTGCGCTTTTAGGTTACCTAAAGGCAAAAGGAGATGCATGAGGCAGATAGCTGCCAATAAGATACTTTGCTTTTTCATTATATAGTTTTGCT
>CBIHRH010000438.1:0-4861 GCA_966212365.1 uncultured Emticicia sp.
CGGGAAACCAATCACCCGATTAAGCATCGGTAAGGTTTCAGAGGCATCATCTTTATTATTAGTTCCGGCTAATAACACTTCATAATCTATCCCGAAGCGCTCTTTCATTTTTTTGATTTTCGGAAAAGCGAATGAGGTATCTGCGCTTTTTTCGTAAGCTAAGCCAATAACTTCTACACCTCTGTCTTTATTCTTTTTGTACCAAGGCGCCAAAAATCTGCTTTCATCCATACAATTCGGGCACCATGAACCCATAATCTGAATCACCACTACTTTGCCTTTATAGGCATCATCATTCAATGATACTTTCTTATTATCTGTATTCGCAAATGAAAAATTAACGGTTTTATACCCCTCTTTCAGATATGTCAGTTTTGTTGCATCAGGTAATTTAGCACTATCGTTTTTAAAGCCTGTCCACGATTCAAAACCTGATGGTGCCGACCAGTATCCACCGCCTGTCAACTTATCGCCTTCAATTTTTGCCTTGAATAAATATACGTGTGTACCATCAAAGCAAGAGAGTTTCAGACTATCGCCGATAATATCTCCTGCCAGATACCGATAATCACCAGTGGTAGTCAGAAAACTGCCTTTTACTTGTGAGCCATTGGTTTCAAAAAGCCCAACTGATACGGTTGAATCCTGTTTGTCCGGCGAAAGGAATAAAACTTCATATTTAGGGGCCAAAGACACTTCAGGTGCTTCTTTTGCCTCGGCAAAGCGATAAGTTTTGCCATATTCTGCCTTGAAAGCACTTTGCACAAAAGTAAAGTTCGACCGCATTTTTTTCCAGTAGCCTGTCATTTGTTCACTCTCTATCTTAGCCACTATTTCAGCATCGAAAATCTCCATCGGGATATGCAAGGAATCATCTTTCACGAATGCCTTATCCATTTTCAATTTTTCATCACCGTTTAATGCCAGTACCGTATATCCATCACCATCTTTTTGTATATCAAGACCGAATGGTAAATCTCCGCCAGTTGTCTGGATAGTAGCACGCCAGATACCGGTTTTCAATTCAGTGGAATTTTTACAGGAAGCCAAAGCAATCAGGGATAATAAGAGTATTTTTTTCATATTTTCTTTAGAAATTCAGAGCAAAGATAAAGATTCGCTGCTATTAGTCAACCCTAAGGCAGGGTTCAGATTTATATTTAATGCCATTCACAAAGTATATTTCAATTTGTTTCTTTATAATCGCTCAAAAAGGTTCCCACCATATTGGTAACCTTTTCTGACTCCGTTTTGGTGGCTGGTATCACCTCCGTAGTCGTTATTCTGGTTTTTTGGAGACCATTGCTTTCCTCGTTCAAAAAGGTTCCCACCATATTGGTAACCTTTTTCAGTTCCGTTTTGTCGGGCGATACTACCTTTTTGGTCGTTATTCTGTTTTTTGGAAGCTATTGCTTTCCTCGCTCAAAAAGGTTCCCACCATATTGGTAACCTTTTTCAGTTCCGTTTTGGCGCCTGATACTACCTTTTTAGTCATTACTTTCATAATTTTTAAACAAGAGAGGTCTTCAGACAAAAAGGTTCCCACACATTGGTAACCTTTTCAGGTTCCGTTTTAGTAGTTAGTACTAGGAAACCTTTCCTGTTTCTGGGCAAAAAGGTTCCCACCATATCGGCAACCTTTTCTGATGCTGCATGAGTGACCGGCACTTGAAAACCACCGCTATCCCAGGTCAAAAAGGTTCCCACAACATTGGTCACCTTTTTTCGATTCCACTTTAATTGCGCTTGCAGCTCTTTCCTTTTCTCTTCCTTCATGTCAATAATTGTTGTGTGGACTAGTTGACGGCTGGTTATGGATTGTAATCCAAGACTGGACGTCCCGACTAGGCGTCCCCCTAAATTTCCGACTTAGAATTGTGCTTTCAAAATACTTAGATAGGTTTTTGATATAATCAAACTATTGTATTATTCTCCTCGTTGCAACCGTCTCACCTTAACGGTAACGGCGTCCGTTCTGCTCACTGATTAGAAGTTTGAGTTTTTTGTTCGGTTATTTAATGTGCCTAGTCTGGCGCCTGAGCGTAGTCGAAGGCCGAGCGATAGCCATTTTTATACGGATACCATGACAAAATCCGACTAATTTCAAATGGTTATACCTTTTTTTAGTTCATTATTTTATATGGCTTTGTTCGAACTTAAAATCAATTGAACGTATCAATTCGTCAACTCAAATCGCTTTTTTGTATATTGGTAGAAAAAGAATAGTGTGGTAGAAGATTAGATACTAATTTTGAATTGTTTCGGTAGGTTTTACGTTATCAATTACTGATGGTTGTTTACTAAATCTACTTTTGTATTTTTCTTAGTTGAAAAATCCTGAAACAAACCTTTAAGTTTAGAACTATTCTAAATTGCAAAAACTGACGAAAATCATAAGTTTTCATAACACTCATATTGTTTTCTGACGTAAATTTGCAGTGAATTACTGACAGACATGTACGGACACTTTAAAGCAATTACAATTTCTCATAAAAATGCCTCTCTGAATATCAGAGAGCAAATTGCACTTAATGAAGAGGAATGTAAGAATCTGATGCTCAAAATACGTGAAACTTTTGAGGTTTCAGAGACCCTTGTTCTTTCTACTTGCAATCGTACTGAGATTTATTATTATTCTGAAAATAATATCAGCGAAGAAATCATTCGCTTATTAGCTAGTTTAAAAGTTCTCAATTCAAACGAGATTCTTCCCTATTTTGATTTTATCAACGACCATAACGAAGCAGTAAATTACCTTTTTGAAGTAGCCATTGGCCTGCAATCTCAGGTGGTAGGCGATTTGCAAATACCTAATCAGGTAAAACATGCGTATCAATGGTCGGCCGATATGCAAATGGCGGGGCCATTCTTACACCGCTTGTTGCACACGATTTTCTTTACCAATAAAAGAGTAGTACAAGAGACAGGTTTCAGAGATGGAGCGGCTTCTACATCTTATGCCACAGTTGAAGTATTAGAAAGTTTCTTGCCTTTGTTGACTAATCCTAAAATTTTAGTGATTGGTTCGGGTGAAATCGGTGAAGATGTTTGCAGAACACTGGCTGATAAAAATTATCAGAATATTACTATTACGAACCGTACTGCTGCAAAAGCTGAGGCTTTGGCGCAGGAGTTAGGATTCAGGGTTTCTGATTTCCAAACAGTTCATGAGCAGATATTAGCCGCTGATATTGTGATTTCGTCGGTACGGGTAGAAGAGCCTTTAATTACTAAAAATACACTTAAAAAGAAATCTTTAGCTGTTAAATACCTGATTGACCTTTCTGTACCTCGCAGCATCAGCCCGGATGTAGAAGAACTGACCGGTATTGTATCATACGATTTAGATGAAATTCAGCGCCGTGCAAATGAGGCTTTACAACGCCGCATGGATTCTGTGCCACAAGTGCGTAGCCTTATTGCTGATGCCCTGGTTGAGTTCAATAACTGGTCGCAGGAAATGATTGTTTCGCCAACCATTCAGAAATTGAAGGGCGCATTGGAGCAAATCAGAAAAGAAGAAATGGCTCGTTTTGTAAAAGAATTATCGGCAGAAGAGGCAGAGAAAATGGAGAGAATCACGGCAAGCATGATGCAGAAAGTAATTAAATTGCCTGTATTGCAATTAAAAGCAGCTTGCAAACGTGGTGAGGCAGAAACCCTGATTGACGTCTTGAACGACTTGTTCAATCTTGAAAAACAAACGGTTTAATAATCCTTGTATATAAATTGTGAAGGAAGCCGACCTAACAGTCGGCTTCTTTTTTTGCTTACTGTGGACAGCCCCCTATCTCGGCTCTAAAAACCGCTCCTCCCTCTACCAGAAACCCGGCTCCATTCTGAGGTGTTAACAAAATAGATTTCGCTGATTTATAAATCACATTCGAATTACCCGAAATAATATTAGTAGCTGTAATAGGCTGATTGCTTTGTTTTAGCAGATATTGCCCATTATAATCATCTGTCGAACTAGCCAAGGTAAGGGCCTGATTACAGTCGGCATTACAGGCATTAACAATCAGGTATTCAGATTCAATGCCCTCAACCCCGTTTGATGATTCTATTCTGACTTTATAATACTCACCTTTTGAGATATAAGAAGGAATAACTCCATTAATAGTGGCAGCAGTAGCGCTACTGGTAAGGTTACCCAAAGCAATTTTCTCAGAAAACGAACCGCTGGCATTTGAAATAAAGACAGTATAGGTAAACGAACCCGTATTATTGGTTGTGAAATTGATAGCTATAGGAGCTCCCAGACAGACCGGGTTCGGTGCCGCATCTGCCATAATATGTGGTATAGCCTTAATAATCTGCTTTGTTGCTACAATACTCCATTTACCCCTTTCATCTTTGGCTCTTACCCAAAGTGTATGTTTCCCATTCGATAAGCTACCATAATTGAGGTTAAAATTAATGCCCGTAAGCGTGGTTTGCCCGCTTGGAATTGGAATATCAATACCTGAACCAAAGCCGGGGTCAACATCTATAAAATATTCAGCTTTTACGATAGCCGGAGTTGTGTTTGTTATGTTCTCTAATTGCCTCATCAATGGTTCACTCCATTTACCTCTTTCATCTTTGGTTCTGATATATAGATAGTTGGTTGGAGCTGTCAGACTAGCCGCAGGTATATTGAAATTCACATTAGATAAAGTCGTCTGACCACTTGGGATAACTATATTTGTCCCCAATCCAAAACCCGGGTCAGTATTGATAAAATACTCCGCCTTCACAATGGCCGATGCAGCAGGGCTTAGAATATTATCCAATTGCTTCATCAATGGTTCACTCCATTTACCTCTTTCATCCTTGGTTCTAATGTACAGATAGTTGGTTGGAGCCGTCAGACTCGCCGCAG
>CBIHRH010000439.1:0-4860 GCA_966212365.1 uncultured Emticicia sp.
TTTTGGGTGTTTAATAAATTTTATTTTTTCACACTAAAACACGACTCAACTATCACCAATATACGCACAAATAGAAGAACAGCCGTCTGACTCAAACGGCTGTTTCTGGTCTAAAGAAATCTGCTACTTAGACATTTCACTCTTTTCGTTTGTTGATTTAAATATCGGATAGCCTAACTGGACATACCACGGTTCTTCATGGTAATCATCCAAACCAATTTTTTCAGGGAATTGTCTGGTTATCTTACCTGTTCCAAAAATCACATCCCATATAAAAAACATGTTACCATAGTTGCCATTTATAACACCTATACCATCATGGTCATTGGCTGCATGGTGGGCATGGTGTGTTGCCGGAGTTGAAATGATGCGCTCAACCACCCACATAATCGGGTGTAACCATTTAATCTTATACAAAGGTTTATCCCACGGAATACTTGAATGCGAGGCAATACCAATCAGAATCTTCAGGAAATAACCCACAATAAAAGCCTCTCCAAAGCCTAAAAATACTAAGGTAGCTGACACAATTCGGGAAGGGAATAACAATAAATATACCCATGAATTACGCCCTGACAGGAGCACGCTCATTTCAGGAGCGCTATGATGCACTCTGTGACCTTTCCAAAGCCATTCATACGTATGAGCCGCTCTATGCCACCAGTATTGGGTAAAATCTTCTAGTACACAGGTAATGAGTAAACCTGCCCAAAAAGATACGTTGGAGAAGTAATTATAATAATCTGAAAAAAAATAACTCAATACATACGTAGTAAATAAAAAGCTGAGTGGACGGGTAATAACACTTGAAAGTGCTAATCCTGCTACTGTAATGTGCCATTCATTTTTGGTCCATTTGCCACTTTTAAACGCTCCTGTAAAAAATTCAGCTAAGCTAAAAAATATAAGTAGCCCAAGAATTTCATAATAAATTGTGCTTTCTGTAAATTTCATATTACAAAAAATTTAATGGTAAAACAATAATGGTAGTGAAGTAAAAATTACGTGTTATAAGAAAGGTTCTACCAGAGACAACAGCAAGTATGTGCGTCTTTTTTATAGAAAATTCCCTTAAAATGTTCGATGTTTAAAATGAGATTTGGCATGCAAATTCTATTAATCTACTTAATCGATAGACAAAGTAAATTAATAGACATTTATTTACCAAAATTTTTCTTACTTTTTTTCAAATTAAATACTCTATTCAGAAGTAATTAAATCATTACATATCACTTAAGTAAGCTTTAATGGTAGATTTCTCAGCCTCTTGCCTGTCAAATCAAAAACTGCTGAGGCAATAGCCGGTGCAACCGGAGATAAAGGTGGCTCTCCTACCCCCAAAGGCATATCTTCTCCCTCCAGAATTATCACATTAATTTCTGGTGTATCGGCCAAAGTTACCATAGGGTAGGTATTAAAATTACTATTCGTTATGCGGCCATCTTCAACAGTAATCTGTTCATACAAAGCCGCAGTAATACCCATCATCGTAGCACCTTCTACCTGCATCCGGATGCCGTCAGGGTTAATGGCTAATCCTGCATCTATTACCTGAGTGATTCTTTTTACGCTGATTTTATTATCAGAAACACTGACTTCAGCCACTACTGCCGAAATTGTTTTTCTATCATTACAAATTGCTACGCCTTTGCCTGTTTCTACTGTTTTTGGTTGATTCCAATTGCTTTTTTCTGCTAAAGTTTCCAGCACCTTTACACATCTTGCATTAATTTTTTCAGGGCCTTTCAATAACTGTATGCGTAGGGCAATTGGGTCTTTATCAGTTTTATATGCCAATTCATTAAAGAAACTCTCAATAGCAAAAGTATTGGCAAACATGCCAACACCTCGCCAGATGCCGACTTCAATAGGTAATTTATTATGCCACATAGTAGCGGCCCGGTGTTCTATATTGTATATAATGCTTGCGCCATGCCCAGCAGATATAAAATCTGCCCCTAAAATAGTTGGTCCTAAGTCAGCAGGTATCTGTGCAAATATCTGGTCAGGAGTTGCCTGATCATGCGTGACAGCTTCAATGTGACCATCATTAGTAATTTTAGCCGATAAAACATGATGTGTTTGAGGACGGTAGATACCACTAAGAAACTCCTGCTCACGGGTATTGAAGAGGTGTACAGGCTGACCAACAATTTTTGAGATTCGGGCAGCAGCAATAGCCAATTTTGTATCCATTCGTCTGCCAAATGCTCCACCTGCATAAGTTATCTCCACCTCAATGTCGTTATCAGATAAATCTAAAGCTGATGCCACTGCTTTCCTCAACAGATCAGGGGCTTGTGTACCAATAATGAGTTTTACTTTACCATCCTGAAAATTGGCAATGGCTCCGTTAGGTTCCATGTGAGCATGAGCACCAATAGAGGTGCGGTATTGTCGAGTGAATTTTTTTTTATCAGCGTCTTCCAATTTTGATTTTGCTGAACCAATTTTCTGTACACTTACTTCATTGCCAACGCCGACCTGTGTCAGTTTTTCGATTTCATGTTGCTGCCATTTTTTTGGTAAATGCCAATCTACCTGTATTTTTTCCAGGCCTTTTTCAGCAGCATAGCGGTTTTTAGCAACAACTGCCACCAAGTTATCTTCCTGGATTACTTTTATAACTCCCGTCTGTTTTAAAGCCTCTGCCTCTTGAATCTGCCTGATACTTGCTCCGATATAAGGCGCTTGCAATAAGGTAACATAAACCATATCGGGCAGAGATTGGTCTATGGTATAAATTGGTTCACCAAAAACTTTCGGTTTCAGGTCTATTCGCTTAACCTCTTTTCCAACAAATTTGAATCTACTACTCGGCCTTAATTCCGGTATTGAAGGTGTTTCCCATTCTCCTGTAGATTTTGCCAGTTCACCATAAGTTATTTGGTGAATACCGGATATCAATACCCCTTCTTTTGTACTAATTGTATCTACAGCAACACCCCAGTTTTTCGCTGCGGTTTCTTTCAGCATCTCTCTGATATAAGCAGCCATTTCTCTGATTGATTCATACAACGAGGAAGTAGAGCTACTCCCTCCGGTACTGATTTTATCAATTGGCCCATTGGAAGTATTGGCATGAACCACTTTTATTTTATCTATCGCAAGGTCTAATTCCTCAGCAGCTAACATAGCAAAACCTGTAAAAATTCCCTGCCCCATTTCTATTTTAGGCGACTTTATGAGCACAGTATTATCTGGCAGAATTTCAAACCAGATAAGGGGTTCATTATTGGCAATAAGCGCAGGTGTATCTAAATCTTCAGCCATTTGTGCTGCAAATCGCCGTATCACACCACGACCCAGATATGTAGCTACTACCACACCACCTAATACAATGGCACCTCTCTGAAAGAATCTACGTCTCGAAATTTTTTTAGCCATAGCAGTTGTCATATCTTGTCTTTCGCTTGAGTAGAATGCCTGATACTTACTGCCCTTTTAATGGCTTTTATGATGCGGGGATGGGTACCACAACGACAGATATTTGTAATACCTGACTTTATTTCTTCCTCTGACGGATTGGCATTGGTATCAATGAACTTAGCCGCAGCCATCATAAAACCCGGCTGGCAGTAGCCACATTGTGGTACATTTTCATCTATCCATGCCTGCTGAATCGGATGAAGTACTTCCTGATTGGTAGATAGCCCCTCTAGAGTTGTTATTTTTTTATCAGCTGCGTATTGTATCGGAAATGAACAGGACCGTATGGCCTCTCCATCAATATGTAGGGTACATGCACCACATAGTGCTTTACCACAACCATATTTGGTTGCTTTCAACCCTAACTCATCTCTTATCACCCATAAAAGCGGCATATCAGGATCAACCTCAACTATTACCGACTTATCGTTTACAACAAATTTAATTTCCATTGACCAATACAGATAATCACCATTCAGCGCGTAGTTCTTCTTTGATTTTTAATAATCTGGAAGAACAACGCAAAATACTAAAGATTTATGGTTTATTTTGATGAGTGGTCAGGAAATACACAGGAATACCCAGACCTGCGATTATCAATCCCGGCCAAGTATAGGTAGGTTTATATACAATCAATAATATACAAAAAGCTATGCCCATGACTATGTACAAGGCAGGTAAAAAAGGATACCCAAATGCTTTATAAGAACGCTCTATATCAGGTTTCCTGACACGTAGTATATAGATGGCCGCAATAGTAAGTACATAAAAAATAACTACCACAAACGAAATCATATCAAGCAAATCGCCATATCTGCCACTCAGACTCAGAATAACAGCCACTACAAACTGAAACCAAAGGGCATATTCAGGCACCGCGTTTTTATTCAGGGTTCCTGTTTTCTTAAAAAACAATCCATCTTTCGCCATACTATAATAGACTCTTGCACCTGCCAGAATCATTCCGTTGGCACAGCCAAACGAGGCAACCAGAATCAGCACGGCAATCACAGCCGTGCCACTTGCACCGAATATAGCTTGTGCGGCTGCTATACCCACTCTCTCTTTTTCGGGCGTGCCTATCGCTTCCACTGGCAGTACAGCAGTAAACATCACATTTACAGCTACATAAATAAAGGTAACTACGGCAGTACCAATCAGCAAACTTAAGCCAATATTCTGTTTAGGGTTTTTAATTTCTCCGGCAACGAATGTTACATTGTTCCAGGCATCATAACTAATTACTGTTCCTACCAAGGCAGATGCTATGGCTCCCCAGTGCGCAGGAACACCTATATATTCTTCGAAATTTCTGGTTTTCGTAATTCTTTGTAGGTGAAAAGCATCTGTCCAATTCTGCGACCATATCTCCGGTTTAAGGTAGATAAATCCAAAAATTATTAATCCCAATCAACTTAATAGCTTAGGGTT
>CBIHRH010000440.1:0-4857 GCA_966212365.1 uncultured Emticicia sp.
CCGATGGCATGAACAAGCCTTTTTGGTAACGTTCCCGATAACGATTGAATAAATAAAGTCAATTATTTATTTGTTTCTTCCTATATTAGTTTTGCATCTTCGTAGGTATATTTGATTGGTTTTACGGGCCAAATCATTGGCTTTATCTTAGAATAATTCTATTACCCTCATACAATGTTTAATCTTACAGGCAAAGTTGCACTTGTAACAGGCTGCAATAAAGGCATAGGCAAAGCCATAGCTATCGGGCTTGCAGAAGCAGGGGCTGATATTATCGGTGTATCTGCCAGTATCGAATTAGAAAATAGTGCGGTAGAATTCGCCGTTAAGAGTTTGCAAAGAAATTTTAAGGCGTACCAGGCCGACTTCGAGAATCGTGAGAGTCTTTATGCGTTTATTGAACAAGTAAAGACCGATTTCCCGACTATTGATATTCTGGTGAACAATGCAGGTACCATTATGCGAAAACCTGCTGCCGAACACCCGGACGAATATTGGGATAAAGTAATGACCATTAACCTTGATTCACAATTTATTTTAGCACGTGAAATAGGTGCCAGAATGGTGGAACAAAAATCAGGGAAAATCATTTTTACTGCTTCGCTTCTGACTTTTCAGGGAGGCATCAATGTACCCGGTTATGCTGCCAGTAAAGGCGCTATCGGAAGTTTAGTTAAGGCATTAGCCAATGAGTGGGCTTCAAAAGGCGTTAATGTAAATGCCATAGCCCCTGGTTATATAGCCACAGATAATACGGAAGCTTTAAGAAATGACCCGGACAGAAGCACCTCAATATTAGCGAGAATCCCAGCCGGACGTTGGGGCGAAACAGAGGATTTCAAAGGCCCGGCAGTATTTCTGGCATCCTCTGCCTCTGACTATGTTCATGGCACTATTCTGACTGTAGATGGGGGTTGGATGGGGAGATAAATTATTGAGTGATTACCTTACAAAGCAAATAAATAGTAATTAGGAAAATCAATACAATCACAATTTAATAATCACTCAATCACTAAATTAATTCTTAAAGATATGCAAGCAAGATATGAAAGTAGCCCAAAGGAAACGGCTGGTATGAATACTGCCGAGTTGAGAAGCAATTTTCTGGTAGAAACACTGTTTACACCCGACCAGATACATATTGTTTATTCTCACTACGACCGTATGATTTTAGGAGGTATTATGCCGAAGAATGAAGCGGTTGAATTAGGCAATTATGATGAATTGAAATCTGATTATTTTCTGGAAAGAAGAGAAATCGGGATTATTAATGTGGCTGGAGATGGCAAAATTACTGTTGATGGCGAGTCCTTCAATATTAATAAATTAGACTGTTTATATGTAGGCAAAGGCGCACAAAAATTAGTTTTTGAAAGTGTTGATGGCAGTAAACCTGCGAAATACTTTATTCTTTCTGCTCCAGCGCATGCTGCTTACCCAACCCGCTTAATGACCAAAGAGGAGGCATCTCCGGCTAGCATGGGTGCGGTTGAAACAGCCAATCAACGCGTGATTTATAAATATATTCACCTGGATGGTATCAGAAGTTGCCAATTGGTGATGGGCTTAACTGTATTACAAACAGGTAGTGTATGGAATACCATGCCCTCGCACACGCACGACCGCCGCATGGAAGCATATTGTTATTTTGATGTACCCGAAAATCATGGAGTATTACACCTGATGGGGCAGCCACAAGAAACCCGTCATTTATGGATAGCCAATCATCAGGCGATTATTTCCCCGCCTTGGTCGGTGCATTCAGGTTGTGGGACTTCCAATTATTCGTTTATCTGGGGTATGGCTGGTGAAAACCAATCGTTTTCAGATATGGACTTTATTCCGATTTCAGAGTTAAGATAATTCAGGTGTCCAGACCTTTTATTGATAAACTTATTTTTTGTTTTATTTCAACCTTTTATACAATGAGACTTACCTCTAAATTGACTATTTTATTACTTTTTGTTTCATCAATTCTTTTTGGCCAGAAGAAGATTGATGTAGCGAAAGAATTTGCCTTTGCTGCTCAGCAATATGAAGGCATGCTTAAAAGCCATCCTGATATAACCAAAACGCCACAATCGACCAATCCTGATGGTTCGCCAAGAGATATGCCAACCAGTTGGTGGTGTAGTGGTTTCTTTGGTGGCTCTTTATGGTACATTTTTGAACAGACCAAAGACCAGAAATGGAAAGAAGCGGCTGATAAATGGACAATGGCCATTGAAAAGGAACAGTTTAATAAGGGCACACACGATTTAGGCTTCATGTTATATTGCCCTTTTGGTAATGGTTATCGTCTGACTAAAAATCCGAAATACAAAGAAATTATGCTTACGGGAGCTAAATCTTTAGCAACTCGTTTTGACCCTAAAGTGGGTTTAATTAAATCGTGGAATAACTGGAAAGGCTTCAAGTATCCGGTGATTGTAGACAATATGATGAACCTTGAATTTTTATTCTGGGCAGCTCGCGAATCGGGTAATAAAGAGTTTTATAATATCAGTGTTACCCATGCTGACAATACGTTGAAAAATCATTTCCGTCCTGACAATAGCAGTTACCACGTTATCGCCTACGCTGAAAATGGTGAAGTATTGAAAAAAGGCACGCATCAGGGACATGCCGATGAATCGGCATGGGCGAGAGGTCAGGCATGGGCATTATATGGTTACACAGATATGTATAGAGAGACTAAAGATAAAAAGTATCTGGCGCAAGCAGAGAAAATCGCCGATTTTTATCTGAATCATCCGAATTTACCAAAAGACAAAATTCCTTACTGGGATTTCAATGCACCAAATATCCCGAACGAAGAGCGTGATGCTTCTGCGGGTGCTATTACTGCATCAGCCTTATTTGAGCTAAGCACTTATGTAGGCAAAGCAAAAGGTAAAGTGTATTTTGATGCAGCGGAAACTATGTTGGAAAGTCTGGCAAGCCCTGCTTATAAAGCTAACTTAGGTGAAAACAATCACTTTATTCTAAAACATTCAGTAGGTGCCAAACCGCTTAAATCAGAGATTGATGTTCCGTTAGTATACGCTGATTATTATTTCCTGGAAGGTTTGTTGCGTTATCAGCGTCTGAAAAATAAGCAGAAATTGTTTTAAGATATAAATATATTCAAGATAAAATGCCCTTCGGTTGAGGGGCATTTTTCTTTAATTGTCATTTATTTTTAACTAAAACCAATTATAATTTATATAAGTTAAACCATTAAGGGATTGATTTCTCTAATCCAAACGGCTGATTATAGTGCCTTCTACCAGTGGTTTTGTATAAGGCATTGGCGACTGCACCAAAAACCGGAGGGAATGGCGGTTCGCCCAAACCGGTTGGATCAATATCATTTTCTACAAAATGTACGTCAATCTTCTTAGGTGTTTCGTTATGGCGGATAATGCGGTAATTATGGAAATTGCTTTGTTCGGCTACTCCATCTTTATGCGTTAAAGCGCCATATAAGGAGTTCCCTATTCCGTCTACTACTGCTCCCTGTACCATATTTCTGGCTGCATCCGGGTTCACGACTACACCGCAATCAATGGCACTAAATACCTGCTCTACATAGGGTTGTCCCTCTCTTATGGTCATTTCAACCACGTGAGCCGCATAAGAATTATGACAGAAATAAGCAGCTACTCCCCTATTTTTCTGACGATTATCGGGGTTATTCCAGTCTGATTTTTCTCTTACCAATTTTAATACTCCTGCATATCTATCTACATCATAATCATTGTTTTTACCGACCGGATTAGTTTTTGCCCGATTCAGCAATTCAAGTCTGAACTCAATGGGGTCTTTGCCTACCAGCTCGGCTAATTCATCAAGAAATGATTGCTCGGCGGCAGCATTGAAATTTGACCTTGGCGCCCTGAATGCCCCGATGGTAATATTTGATGGAATTTCCCAGGCTTCTGCCAGATAGTTATCAACCGCTCCGGCTGGGAAACGGTTTGGGGCAATAGGATGCTCAGGAATCCCCCCTCCTTTTACATGAAAAGCAATCAGGTTTTTATCAGCATCCAAAGCCGCACGATAAGTGGCAGTATACATTGGGCGATAAATGCCATAAGTCATGTCATCCTCACGCGAGTAGATAAGTTTGATAGGTGCTTTGGCTTTTTGAGAAATTAAGGCAGCCTCTACCAGATAGTGTCCGTAGGCCCTACGTCCAAAACCACCTCCCATCCGTGTCATCTGAATATCAATTTTTTCGATAGGTAATCCTAATCTTTTTGATAAAGTTGGTTCTATTAAGCCTGGTGCTTGTAGAGGCCCTACCAATAAGGCCTTTTCGTCTGTTACATGGGCAAAGAAATTCATTGGCTCCATGGTATTATGAGCCAGAAATGGAGCATTATACGTTCTTTCGAGTACATGAGCCGCATTTTTAAAGGCAACTTCCGTGTCTCCGTCCTTTCTCAAAATATTAGCAGGTTTCTTAGCCATTTCCTGCATTTTCTCCAATTGAGAGGTTGTACTTTCAAGTCCGCCGGGTGTAATTTGCTCAATTTTCCTCCCCCATGCATTGATCACCTCTTTGATATCAGTCGTTCCTTCCCACTCAATTTTTAGTTTCTTGCGGGCATTCATCACCTCCCAGATTTTGTCAGCGCTCTCCTTGGGAACGACGCCGAGTTCAGCCAGTTTGGAGGTGGCATGGGCCTCGATCTCGAACCAGATGGCGAACCGGCTTTCGGCCGACCAGTTGGCAACCATTTCGGGACGGGAATAGCGCGGAATCATGGGCTTGGCCTTGTTGCGTCAGAGTTTGATTCAGGGGCAGCTATGAGCCTGCCGACCCCCACCTAACCTCCCCCTGAAGGAGGGGGAGGGACTGGATCGAGTTTG
>CBIHRH010000441.1:0-4855 GCA_966212365.1 uncultured Emticicia sp.
TCTTCCCTGCACCAGACAAACCGACTAAAGCGGTTGTTTTTCCGTTTTCAATTTCTATTGATATATCATTTAGTGCCTTAGTTCCATTAGGATAAGTGAAATCAACATGTTTCAGAATATAATCACCCTTGATTTGAACAGGTTGAAAAGTGCCACTTTTCTCAATGGCTTTTTTATTATCCAGAATATCAAAGAAACCTTCTGAGTAGGTCAGAGCATCGTTCATTTCATCATAAATACGGTGGAGTTGACGGATTGGCGCTGATACGTTATTAAAGAGCATGATATGAAACATAATTGCCCCTATGGATATTTGTCTGTCTAAAACCAGATAGGCGGTTAGAATGATGATTAATACTACGCCAATCTGCTCTATGAAGCCCTTGATGGCATCAAATAAAAAGTTGGTTCTGCGGGTGGTAAGCTGCAAATCCATTAGTTTCATTTGCAGACCATATTGCTTTGCTTCTTCGTATTTTTCTCTGACAAATGATTTAATTACTACTATAGATTCTATCAGATTGATAATACCATTACTCTTATTCTCTCTTTGGAATTTTAGCTTTCTCCGTACTCCCTGTAACTTATCTGCCTGAACATAGCTTATCCAGAAATATATGGGCAAAATCATGGTAGCAATCAACCCGACATATATATTGGCAGTATACATCACTATCAAGGCCATGATTGAATTGGCAAAGAGTGGGAGTATATCAATGAAAAAGTTCTGGACTAATTTGGTCAGGCTTTCAACGCCTCTATCAATACGCGTTTGCAATTTCCCTTTCTGGTTTTCGCTATCAGCGTAAAATGCCATCTGATAGCTCAGAATTCTGTTAACTACTTCTTGTGATAAATCGCTCGAAATATTAATTCTGATTTTTTCTCCATAGAACTTCTGTCCGAAAGTAATGAAAGAGTTAATGACCTCTTTAATACATAAAATCAGAGTGATTTCTAGTAGAAGTGGGTATCCTTGCCGGATTGTCAGATGTTTATCAAGCATTCCTTGAATAGTATCTACTGTATAACGCAATACCCAGGGGTTTACCTGAGCAGTGATAGAGCCTAATAAAGTCAGTAGCAGGGCCAGATAAATTAAACCTCGATAAGGCTTGACAAAGGGTTGTAAACGCTTAAATATACTCCAGATATTCATATAGTTGTTATGTCGGGAATAGCAATATTAAATTGGAATCTCATTACTATAAACCTGTTCAAGCTTTACTTAAATGATTGGATGTTTAGCAATTTTTATTGTTTCCATTTAATATTACAGCCCATGCTCGGATATTGAATTTCTGAGACTAACTGATTGGCTAGCATGGCATTCAATGCTCCTCGTAAATCACTCCCGGTCACTGGCTTTGGGTTCTCCATTTTTGGGCGGGACTCATCTAATCTGCCTCTGTATCGCAATCTTAATTCTCCGTCAAAAACATAAAAATCCGGTGTGCAGGCTGCTTCGTAAGAGCGTGCTACATCCTGGGTTTCATCATATAAATATGGGAATGTAAAACCTGATTCTCTCGCAAAAACTTTCATTTCTTCAGGTCCATCTTGTGGATAATTCTCAACATCATTAGAGCTGATAGCCACAAACGAAACGCCTTTGGGTTGATAATCTTTTGCGAGTTTTACCAATTCTTCTTTTACGTGGAGTACGTACGGACAATGATTGCAGATAAACATCACAACAGTGGCTTTGTCAGAACGTAAATCATTCAGCGAAAGTAATTGTCCGGAAATGGTATCGGGTAATATAAAAATGGGAGCTATTGTCCCAATCGGAAGCATAGTTGATTCAGTGCGAGCCATAATTTATGAGGATTTAAAAGCAATATAGTTAATTTTCAGATACGATAATGAGGGTGATAATCGTTTTAATTGTCAAACGGATATATTAATTAAACCATTTTGGCTTTCATTAATCTAAGAATTAAAATATTAATAGAATTATGAAAAATCAATCAAAATTTCGTACGCTAACCTTGGTAGGACTTTTTGCCTTCCTTACTTTGTCGCTTTCGAGTTGTGTGTATAGTAGCCGACCTGTGCGCTACTATGATAGGCCTGCCGTTGTTCATCGTCCTTATTACAGGGTTCAGCCAAGAACAAGAGTTGTTGTAGTTCCAAAATATAACAGACATCATCATCACAACGATAGACGTCATCACGACAACGGTCGTCACCGTGGTAACCGTGGAAGATATTAATTTATATTTTGGTTTACGAACCAGTCTATAGATTGAGGGTTTCGCATAGCGTCAAGAGAAACCGCTTTTTCAACCGGAGTGCCCATCAGGATTTTCTTGATGGGCATTTCCATTTTTTTACCACTGATGGTATAAGGAATTTCTGGAACGGCAAAAATCGCATCAGGTACATGCCTTGGGCTATATTGCTTTCTCAATTGAGCCTTAATTTTACCTTTCAACTCTTCGTCTAAAACATGGTTGGTATGTAAAACCACATACAAGGGCATAAAAAAACTCCCATCAGTCTTCTCTATGCAAATAATCAGGCTATCTTTTATTTCAGATAATGATTCTACAGCATTATAAACTTCTGCAGTGCCTATTCTTACACCATCTCTATTCAGTGTAGCATCTGACCGGCCGTAAATAATAATTCCAAGATTTTTAGTGATTTTTATCCAGTCACCGTGCGTCCACACACTTGTATATTTCTCAAAATAACTGCTCTGATATTTCTGATTGTCCGTGTCTTTCCAGAAATATAGAGGCATAGAGGGCATGACATCTTTTATTATTAATTCGCCTACTTCATCATAAACCGATTTTCCTTCATCATTCCAAGCCTCGATATTTGCCCCTAACATACGACACTGAATCTCGCCTGAATAAACAGGTAAATACGGGCATCCACCCATAAATGCACTGCAAACATCTGTTCCGCCACTTAAAGATATCAGATGTAAGTTTGTAGAAATATTTTCATAAATCCATTCAAAGGCTTGTGGGGGCAAAGGTGAGCCCGTTGAGCCTAAAGTTTTAATCCTTAATGGATTGTTTTTAAAATAGAGGGTATCCTGCTTCATATAGTTGATATAAAAAGCAGCTCCACCCCCAAAGTGGTCAACTTTGGCATCATTAGCAAATTGCCATAAAATATTAATATCCGGGTAAGCAGGAGAACCATCGTAGACACATAAGGTTGCTCCGCAAGCCATTGACGAAAGAGCAAAATTCCACATCATCCAACCTGTGGTTGAATACCAGAAATAACGCTCACCCACTTGTACATCCTGATGAAAAGCCAATGCTTTCATGTGTTCTATCAGGTTTCCTCCTGTGCTATGGGTAATGGCTTTAGGCTTTCCGGTTGTGCCCGAGGAATAAAGAATCCATATTGGATCGTTAAATTCGACTTGTGTGAAAGTTAATTTTTGGTTGGATGCAGCAGACATTATTGTTTCCCAAGCCGGACTTTCTAAAATGACTATATCTACCAAAGAAGGTAAGTGCTCCGATAATTCCTTTACGATACCTGATTTGTCGAAAACTTTTCCTCCGTAATGATAGCTATCACAAGCAAACATGATTTTAGGTTCTATCTGCTGAAAACGGTCAGTCAGACTCTCCAAGCCGAAATCAGGTGAGCAGCACGACCAGATGGCTCCAACAGAATTTACAGCTAAGAAGATGGCAATCGTATCCGGGGTATTTGGCAAATACCCCACTATCCTATCTCCTTTCTCAACTCCTTTTTCATTCAGATATTTTTGTATGGCTGAAACTTTACTTTCTAAAGTTTCCCAGGAAATTTCAGTTAAAGGTTGGGTTTCAGATTGGAATATGATGGCAGATCTTTCTGTGGTTTTATGGCGGAAGATATGTTCGGCATAGCTTAAAGAAGCTCCTTCAAACCATTTGGTGCCAATCATTTCATTGGTGGTGTGGCATAGCACTGATTGGTAAGTAGTGGAACTCTGGATTTGAAAAAAGTGATATACCGACTCCCAGAATTCGGCAATATTATCAACCGACCATTGCCATAATGCCTGATAATCTTTAAAATTCAGGTTTTTCTGAATCTCAAGCCAGGATTCATATTTCTTTAAATTTGATTGCTCAATATATGTGGAAGAGGGTGTCCAAAGCGGGAGATTCATGCCTATCAGGATTTTTAGGCAATATTAGGAAGATACTTTTATATTCTAATTGTTAAAACAATTATTTTATCAGCGGTTAGCAACATCAGCATTAGCGCCACTCAAAATTATAGCGGGTATTCTTATACCCTTTAATTTCCATACTGGCACTCCCAATCGGAAACTCCAGCTCTATTCTGATAGGAACATGATTTCTATCATCCGACACCCAAATTCTGATGGCATCTTCGCCCTTGAACATTTCGTTTTGAGGCAAAATCGGCGTTAGCTTAACTACATCAATTTTACCGAATTTTGTCCTAACTACTCCCCTGCCATTGTACTTCACTTTCATGTTATATATCTGGTCATCAAAAAACATAGGGGATGAAACCGTTTCTCCCGCTTTCATTTTTGAATAATCTAATGTGCGGAGGAAATAATAGCCTGATACTACGTCGTGAATATTGTTTGGCAGACTAAAAGATTTCTTTTCGTTGTTCTGTTCTCTCAAAGCTGAATTAGCCATGTGGTCAAACAAAATAACCTGGTCTTTTTTATAACTATTTTCCTGCAAACTCATCAGGAATTTCTGCGGCAGAATAGCGGCAGTATCGAGATAAGAACGGTAGGTGTTTCTAATATGGAAAAGGTCTGTTAAGCCTGTTGTACGGCCAAAAACATTGATTCGAAAACAGGCACGGTTATTCACAGAATATATCTGTGGGCTTACCTCCACTG
>CBIHRH010000442.1:0-4855 GCA_966212365.1 uncultured Emticicia sp.
TTCAGTTTTGGCGGTATTATCTTTTTTATCGCCAACTTTTGGCACAGAAACCTCAGGTAAAGCATCAGAAACGGGTTCTTTATCGGCAGATTCTTCTTCAGACGGTTGAGTGTCAATAGCATTAGCGACAGAATCAGCAGGAGCGGTAGTCAATTCATCGGTGGTCGATGTATCATCAGACATATATTTCCAACCGATGTAAAGCAAAGCACAGATTATACTCACCAGTACCAAAAGCACTGCCATTGGTAAATTTCGTGAGGCTTCTTTGGGACGTTCATTACGTTGTTCGCGGTCTTCGAACTGCATGGTATTAGGAAATTTAGTTACGAATTATATTAGGAAAACAAATTCTTTATTCAGAAGCAAGGTATCTGGCATAAATATACAATCATTTCGCTATAATTAACAAAATGATAGTCTACTTAATTGTATATACTTAGATACTTTTTTTCAATTCTTCATTCATTTCCTCAACCAGATCCTTCAAACTCTCACGGTAAGTTCTCAATCTTTTAGCAACTTCTTCATCACCTACGCCTAATATTTGAGCGGCAAGAATCCCGGCATTTTTTGCACCATTTAAAGCAACTGTAGCTACCGGTACACCTGTAGGCATTTGTAGGATTGATAAAACAGAGTCCCAACCATCGATGGAGTTACTTGATTTGATAGGGACACCTATAACTGGTAGGGTAGTACTTGATGCCACCATACCAGGTAGATGAGCCGCTCCACCTGCTCCCGCAATAATTACTTTTAAACCACGTCGACGAGCCGTAAGTGCATAATCGAACATTTTTTGAGGGGTACGATGTGCCGAAACAACCTCTTTTTCGTAAGGAATCTCTAATTCGTCTAAAATTTCTGCAACCCCTGCCATGATTTTCCAGTCAGAGAAACTGCCCATAATAATTCCAACCATTTCTGTCTGTTTTTATGATAATTAAGGATTCAATGTTGGAAACTGTTTGATTTAATCTTGTTTTGTTCAAGATGATTCTTTTTTTACAAATATTGCGTTACTAAAATCCCGCGCGGCGTCCGCTCATTTGGCTTTGCCAAACTGTGGTTTTAGCGCCACTTCGGGGCCCGACTTGTCTTTGTAAAAAATAAGCGTAGCGGTGCACCGCTCATTTTGATTCAAAAAATTTAAATCAAACAATTTCTTAGTTTTCGGCTATAACTTTTAATTTTTCTTTTACAAAAATGACTTTTTCTTTTAATTTTTCAAAATCCTGATCAATAATCGTAATATGTCCCATCTTTCTGAAAGGTTTGGTAAAACGCTTTCCATACAGAAATGGGTGCACACCCTCTACTCCAAGGACTTCGTCCATTCCCTGATAAATTGCTTCACCTGAATACCCTTCTTCACCTAATAAATTAACCATTGCGGCTTTTGAATGGGCTTTAGTACTACCCAATGGTAAATTAAGAATGGCTCTCAGATGTTGCTCAAATTGAGATACATCATTCGCTCTGATACTCTGATGCCCACTATTATGCGGTCGGGGAGCTACTTCATTAATAAGGATTTCGCTATCTTTGGTTAAAAACATTTCTACCGCCAGCAAACCTATAATACCCAGGGCTTTAGCTGTTTCTATCGCTATGGCTTCGGCCTTCTGCTCAATTTCAGTTGAAATATTAGCCGGGCTAAAGAGATATTCCACAAGATTGGCTTCCGGATGAAAAACCATTTCTACTACCGGAAAGGTCTTTGTTTCTCCGTCCTCATTGCGTGCAACAATAACGGCTAATTCCTTTTCAAAATCAATCATTTTTTCCAATACACCAGGTTGGTCAAAAGCTTTAGGGAAGTCTTCAGCACTTCTTAGAACCTGTACGCCTTTACCATCATACCCACCTTGCCCAAGTTTATGCACGGCAGGTAAAAAATCTTTAAAACTAACGGTATGAGCTTGATTATCAGTCAAAATAAAATCTGCTGTGGGTAAATTCTGTTCATGATAAAACTGTTTTTGTACTCGTTTATTCTGAATTATACGTAATACTGAAGGTTGAGGAAAAACTGCTTTACCCTGCTTTTCTAAAGCTTCTAAAGCTTCAATACTCACATTTTCAATCTCAATCGTAATAATATCACAATCCTGACCGAAAGCCATTACAGTATCATAGTCTTTCAATGAACCATTTACAAATTCATTTGAAATATATTTACAAGGTGCATCACTATCAGGGTCAAGCGTTTTGATAGTTAAATCGAAATCAATAGCGGCCTGAATAAGCATTCTGCCTAATTGTCCGCCACCCAATATACCTAGTTTTTTTCTGTTATCGAATCGCACTAATAGAAGATTTTTTTTGCAAAGATACGTTAAGAAACAATAGCACAAGCAAGAATAAGTCTATTTGCACATCTTTTTTCGTATATGTTACTATATTTGTTTATGAATGTTTCGGCACTATGAATAAAATGATAATCCAAAAAGTAGCTACTTTTTTCGCGGGTTTTCTATGCCTGACATTTGCTTGTGCCCAGAATAAACCATTCCCTGATGTAGCCGGCGAACTGAAAAATGCTTCTTTGCGGCATACAAAGGTCAATCCTGATAGCCTGCTCAGCCTTTTAAAAGACTATTATCATATTCAGCAAATACCGGATTCGCTTAAAATAAAAGCTGTTCGCGAATTGTGTACGCTTTATGGGTCTAATACTAATCCGGCAAAAAATGCCGATTCTACCTTAAAGTATTCTTATGTATTAATTGATTTAGGGAAAAAGAATAATAACAAACAGGCTGTGTTTGAAGGATTGCTTTTTAAAATTGATGCCATGAGCGATGCTCATAATTACCCGAAGAGTCTTGAATATTGTGTAAATGGATTAAGATATGCTGATTCGGTAGGGATAAAGGGTTTTGAATATTATCATGCACAATTACACCTATACTATGCTTTGAACCTCAGAACCCTTGGAGATAATGAGAACTCAATTAAGCAAAATTTATTAGCTATTGATTTCTTGAAAAAATCTAAAAAATTCAGGTTTGAGGATTTAATTGACTACCAGATGGATTTGGCGAGAACACTCGGTGTAAGCGGGCGGATTAAGGAGGCATTGGGAAAGCAATTTGAGATTCTGGATATTGCAAGAAAACATCATTTGTCTGACTTAGAAATGTATACCTATAATGAGATAGCAAGCACTTATTTAGATTTGAATCAGCCAAAAAAAGCGGAAGAATATGTTAAAGTATCCCGCCGGTTTTTCGAGAATAGTAACGATTATTTTAGTTTGTGCGAAGCTAATTTTCTCATGTCAAAAATATTTTATCAGGCAAGAAACTACGATAAAAGTATAGAGTATGCCTTTAAAGCACTCAATACACCGGTTAATTCTTTGCCTCTGAGAATTATCGTAAATGCCAACCAAATACTGTATTTATGCCATAAAGCCAAAGAACAATCTGATAATGCTTTGATTTATTACGAGAAATACATAGAAGCAAAAGATAGAAGCTTTAATCAAAAAAATGCTTTAGAGATGTCTTTCCTCAGGAAGAAAATTGAAGATGCAGAGTTAAATGCTAGAATTGAACGGGAGGAAATTGAAATACAGGAACAGAAAAAATTAAGAAATTACCTGATAATAGGTATTACATTATTGATAATTATGCTGGCTATTCTATGGTTCTATTATAAGCTATTAAATAAGAAAAATACAATTGTAGAGAATCAAAAAAATGAAATTGAAGCCTTGAATTCGGGCCTTGAAGAGAAAGTAAAAGAGCGCACGATTGCTTTGCAACAAGCCTATGATGAAATAAAAGAAGCGATGCAAAAAGGACAGACGCTTGAGCGCAAACGCATGGCTGCCGATTTGCATGATAATCTGGGAAGTTTACTTACGGCAATTAATATTTCCTTAGATAATATAAATCCCGAAAATTTATCGGAGCGTGAAAAGAAAATTTATGCAGGTATATTGGATATGACCGAAAGTGCCTATGCAGAAGTAAGACTTTTGTCGCACAATCTCTTACCGGAGGAATTGGAAAAAGAGGGATTAAAAATGGCATTGGAACGACTGATTAAGAAATTGAATATTAGCCAGAAAATTAAATTCTCCTTGACAATCAATCAGTTAAGCCGCCAAAGCAGGAGTGTGGAATTGAATATGTATGCCATCTGCCTTGAATTGACCCAGAATATAATTAAACATTCAAAGGCAACAGAAGCGCAGGTTTCAGTTTTTGAGAAAGGAAAAGTATTATGGTTTGAGGTGAATGATAATGGCAAAGGTTTGGGAACGAACGTAGAAAAAGGAATGGGACTAAAGAATATTCAAAGTCGTTTAGATGATATAGGTGGTGAGTTTTTTATTGATTCAAATGACAAAGGCACCAAGTTTATAGTCTCGGTGCCTTTGTCTTTGGTTTATGAAGGCTAATTATTGAATGAGCTTATGTTGAAGCGCGTAACGTATAATGCCAGCAAGATTTTTAATGTTTAACTTCCGGAAAATATTCTTGCGATGACTTTCAACCGTATTAAGACTAATGAAAAGTTTATTGGCAATTTGCTGGCTGGAGTATTCCCGAGCAATCAGAACCAGAACCTCAAGCTCTCTTTCAGTTAATGTCTGATGTTGAAGTTCAATGATATTTTCTTCCTCTTCATGGGTTAGGGCAGAGAGAACTTCATCATTAAAATATTTTTTACCCGATGCCACCGCAAGAATCGCTTTTTCTAATTCGGCTTTTTTTGATTTTTTCAGTAAGTATCCTGAGGCACCTGCCTGGATTGCTTTTTTGATTGGTAGTGTATCATCTAACATAGTCAGCATAAGAATTCTGACCTCCGGGAAAGATTGTCGTACCTGTAATAC
>CBIHRH010000443.1:0-4847 GCA_966212365.1 uncultured Emticicia sp.
TTAATTATCAATTTGAAAAATGGTGATAAAAAACAAAAAAACAAGCCCCGCTAGAAGCGGGGCCTTTCTATTTTTATTCTAAGCAAAATTAAACCTTAAAACATAATATTTTTATTCAACATAGAACCATGTCCCCAACAACACAGCCACTGTCGCAATCAATCTCTTACCTATAAAAGCTAATATGATTAGGGGGTTCTGATGAAGTGATACAAAAATACGAATAATAAATATGCGAAACAAATAATTTCAGCGAAATTTCGCTATAAATTTTAAGCTAATTTGAAACTGAATCTTCATCATGATTTCAGGAAATATTTGAGGTATTTCTTCAAGTGGTTTTTTCGCTTTTTTGACGTGGGATGTCGGCACAATTGAAGTTTTTTGCATATAAATACATGTTTTTTTATAAATTGTGCGTTACTTACGGTGAAATTCTGATTATTAAAGTCAAAAATCCCTTATTACGATTCATCTTAACTCTAAACCTAATGAGCGACAAAACATTATTTGGACACCCAAGAGGGCTGTTTGTATTATCTTTTACCGAAATGTGGGAGCGTTTTTCTTATTACGGAATGCGCGCCATCTTACTACTATTTTTATTGGACAAAACCAGCGGTGGTATGGGGATGAAAGAGGGCGAAGGAGGTGCTACCTATGGCTTATATACTTTTTCGGTTTATTTATTATCATTACCCGGTGGTTGGTTGGCTGATAATGTTTTAGGACAACGCAAAGCCATCTGGTATGGCGGTATCACCATCATGATTGGGCATATTGTACTGGCTTTCCCATCTTCACAGCCCGTATTTTTCTCAGGCCTGGCTTTGGTCGCAATAGGTACAGGTTTATTGAAGCCAAATATCAGTTCTATCGTGAGTGAATTATACCCGGAAGGCGGTGCGAGACGTGATGCGGCCTTTTCTATCTTCTATATGGGTATCAATATGGGTTCTTTTTTAGGTATTACCATAGTTGGGTATCTTGGTCAGAGAATTGGCTGGCATTATGGTTTTGGCGCTGCTGCCGTTGCCATGTTTCTGGGTTTGCTCATTTACCGCTTTTTTGCAACGCCTTATCTACAAGAAAAGGGCATGTACCCTAAAGTAAATAAATCTGTCAGTGGTAAAAGTGCTCCTATCAAAATTCAGCCTCTTAGTTGGGTTTTATTGGCAGCCTTAGTAATATTCATACTAGTAATGCAATTTAACGGTACTTTTACCTGGGATAGCAAAAAAGGAGTAGCTACTTCGATGGGTGTTATTTGTGTTGCTGTGGTATTAATTTATTTTGCCAATCTGCTATTTGCCTCTGGTCTGACCAAAATCGAAATGAAAAGAGTGGTTATCTTATTTATTCTTTTCTGGGGAGCAGTATTATTCTGGGCAGGTTTTGAGCAACAGGGATCATCCTTACAAATCTTTGCCGACCGCTATTCCGAATTACCATTCGGCATGCCGTCAAGTTGGTTTCAGAACTTCAATGCCTTTTTTATCCTTCTTTTTGCTCCTATGGTAGGTGGGATATGGGTATTTCTTGAAAAACGCAAATCGAACCCACCTTTATTAGTAAAATTTGGTATCGCTCTGTTTTTAGTGGCATTAGGTTACTATATCATGGTTATGGGCGCTAAAGTTGCTGTGCAAGGCTTGAAAGCATCGGCTTTGGTACTTACTTTAACTTATGTTTTCCATACTATAGGTGAATTGTGTCTGAGCCCTGTTGGCTTGAGTGCTTTTACCAAACTAGCCCCCAAACAATTCTTAAGTCAGCTGATGGGCGTATGGTTTGTAGCTACTGCTTTGGGTAACCTGTTTGCAGGCTTATTTGCCGGTGGTTTCGATGAAGAGAATGTGCAACAAATGCCTGATATGTTTATGAGTATCGTGTGGTTCTGTCTGATTGTGGGAGCTATTCTTCTGGCACTGCAAAAGCCATTGAAAGAATGGACAGGCGGCATAAAATAAAAAGTCTTTGTAATTTCCAATAAATCCTTTTTTTTTGCATTGATTCTATAACATAGCGAGTAGTTTTCTATGTGTAGAATCAATGCAAACCTATTAAAATGGCAAAATTCAGTACAAGTTCACGATCGGATATTTTCACGCACATTGCTATTATTATAGCCATATTTTTAATACTTTTCTTTAGTTTCTTCTTTTTGTATCTTCCTTGGAGCACCAATCATGGGCAGTCTATTACTGTCCCTGAGTTGAAAGGTATGTCGATGGAAGAAATGGAAAAGGCTTTGGACGACCGTGATCTTGATTATGAAGTGAGTGACTGTACGTTTGTGGCAGGAGCCAGACCTCTTACCATAGTTACACAATTTCCGAAGGCAGGTTCGAGTGTCAAAGAAGGCCGCAAGGTTTATCTGACTATTGTATCTGAAACGGCTCCGATGGTGAAAATACCTGATATTATTGGTCGCTCGGTTTCAAGCGCTAAAAATCAGTTATTGAGCAATGGTTTAGTAACCGGAGACCCGGAATATATTGCGGCTTTAGAGTCCAATTCTATTCTGAAAATAAAAGTTGATGGGCGCGAAGTGAGTCCGGGTTCAATGGTACCTAAAGGGTCAAAAGTTACGCTGGTAGTAGGCGATGGTCTGGGTGACCAGATGATTGAAGTACCTAACCTGATAGGTATGGCAGCCGATGAAGCAGATATTCTGACATCAGGACAAAACCTCTCATTGACTATTCATTATGTAGGTGCTGTGGAGGGCTCGGCTGATGGCACTATTGTAAGACAAAGACCGGCTGCACAGGGAAATAAAATCCGTGTCGGAGACGTTATCGATGTAGACGTAGCAGGCACTGACCCGAATGCACCTAATTGATACCATGCCACAGGTTTACTATCCAAACAACGTGCAAAAGACTTTTTTCTATATGGATTTCTATTCAGACAACAGACCTGTAATTATTTGCAGGTCTGTTATTTTATTGCTGCTGATTTCATTACAAACTGCTTATAGCCAGACAGTTCAATTACCTTTTTTTGATGATTTCTCAACAACCATAGGCCCAAAGCCAAACACGAAATTATGGATAAATGGTGGTGTTCATATCAATAATTCTTTCCCGATTAATCAGCCTAGTAAAAATGTAGCCACATTCGATGGTAAAAATGCTTCCGGGTTACCTTATGATTATGCAAATCAATTAAGTTATGGCAGGACAGATTCGTTAACATCAAGACCAATCAATTTATCTATTTATAAACCTGCCGATTCGCTATATTTAAGTTTTTTCTGGGAAGCTAAAGGGCTGGGAGAATTACCAGACGATGAAGACACTTTGTTGGTTTCATTCCGGAATAGAAAAGGTGACTGGATACCTGCCTGGAAACACAATGGCGTGAGAAGTGATGTTTTTAAACAAGAGTTGGTCGCAATTAAAGATACATCATATTTCCATGCTGATTTTCAGTTCAGGTTTGAAGCCAAAGGGCGACAAACAGGGTCATTTGATAACTGGCATTTAGATTATGTATATCTGAACAAAAACAGGAATGCCAAAGATATTTATACAAAAGATATAGCCACTTCGAAGATTACCACTTCTTATCTGAAACGCTACTCGGCTATGCCTATGCGGCAGTTTAAAGTAAACCCTGCGGCAGAAGTGAATGATACTTTAAGGGCAGAAATGTTCAATTTCCAGCAGGAAGGGAATTTTGTTCCTTATGCCTGGAAAATTCAGGATATAGTATCAGGGAAAGTCTATTACGATGCCCCTGCGCCTGTTTTCGGGAATTTACCCCCTGGAATTATAGGCACAAGGCAATTAATTTTTCAGCCCATTACTGACTTCACTGCTGCTAAAGCCATATTGAAATTCCAGTTCAGCGTCACAACATCAGATAATGTACAGCCCAATTTACCCGGTTATAATCTTGCTTTAAATGATTCTGTTTCAACCTATGCCATCTTAGACGATTTCTATGCCTATGATGATGGTTCAGCAGAAATTGGAGCAGATTTTGACCAGTCTCTAGGTAAAGTGGCTATTCAGTATGTTTTGAGTAAACCCGACAGCATCGGGGCTGTAAGGTTCAATTTTAGCCCCTATTTCAATAATCCTTATCTGAAAGATACCTCTGTTTCAGGTGGACAGTACTTCTTATTACAAATTTTAGAGAGTAATAAAGGCTTACCCGGCAAAACCCTGCATCAACAGTCTATCCGTGCCCAATATGGTAAAGTTATTGATAATTTTGTTGAATATTCCTTAATTGAAAACGTAGCTGTAAAAGACACTTTTTATGTAGCCTGGACAAAAATAACGCAGGAAGTAATTGGTGTAGGTGTAGATAAAAATACGCCACAATTTGCCGATAAGATATTTTATAATGATGGTAATAGCTGGATACGAAATACATCGCTCAAAGGAAGTTTAATGGTGAGACCCGTCGTTGCAACAAAATCTGCAGGCGGTGGCCCTGGAGGTCCGGGTGGAGTTACATCAACAGAAGAACCTTTCGGAGAACCGTTGGTAGTATTCCCTAACCCAACTACTGGCTTGCTTAAATGGAATGTAACGGGCATCAGACATATTAAGATATTTGATTTGGCTGGAAGAGAGGTATTATCCAGAAAAGTAGACGGACAAGAATTGAATATTGGACACCTTCCGGCTAATACTTATTTGGTAAACTTTTCTGATGGCAAAAAGAATTTAATTCATAAAATTGTGGTTGTACATTAAGTAACTTTTGTATTAAAATACATCCTGAAAAAACTAATATACTAATGGAAAAAAATTATGACATCACGGCAGAGCAATTGAAAGAAATGCTCGACAGCGAACAACCGATTAATTTAATTGATGTACGTGAAG
>CBIHRH010000444.1:0-4837 GCA_966212365.1 uncultured Emticicia sp.
TCAGGTCAAAATCAAGCACCTCCAGAAACTCATTACTGGCATATCCCAAATCTTCGTAGAAAACATTGGTGTTTTCCATGGTACCTACATTACTTCTACCCGCCCCAGTAAATCTGGCCGCTTTTTTGATTTCCGGGAAAGTAGTTTTTCCGGTCTCTGATATCTGGTAAGCTACATTAGCTACTTTAGTTTCTTTACCCTCGGCGGAAACTTTCTTATTCACTACCCGATAAATATTATTGGCTTGCGAATGGAAACTATCGAACGTCAGTTCATCAAAAATGTACAAGGCGATTAAAAGAAAGCTAGTCAAGCCAACCATTAATCCGAAGATATTGATGAAAGAGAACACCTTGTGTCTCATCAAATTTCTCCAGGCGATTTTAAAGTAATTACGAATCATAATTTTGTTTGGTTAAGTGCAAAGGGCAGAGGGCATGGAGCAGAGGGTTATAACCCCATGCCCTTTGCACCAAGCCCCAAGCTATTCAGTTTTTAAACTCTTCACCGGATTCATCAAGGCTGATTTAATGGCCTGATAACTCACTGTCAGAATCGCAATGGCAATGGCTATTACACCTGCTAAGGCGAAAACCCACCATTCTATCTCTATGCGATAAGTAAAATCGGTCAACCATTTATTCATCAGCCACCAGGCTATCGGACTGGCAACTAATAAAGCAATGACTACTAATTTGATAAAGTCTTTGGTTAAAAGTGTGGTGATACTAAAGACTGATGCACCCAAGACTTTACGGATACCTACTTCTTTGGTACGTTGTTCAGATATATAAGTTACCAAACCAAATAACCCCAAACAGGCGATCAGAACGGTAAGTATGGCAAATGTGATAGCTATTTTACCTACCCTCTGTTCAGCCCGGTACATCTGATCAAAACTCGCATCTAAAAAGCTATAGCTGAAAGGCATTTCAGGCGCCATAGCTCTGTATTTCTGTTCTATTTTGTTTACCAGGCCTTTCAAGTCATCGGTTCGTACTTTAAATGCCATGGTCCAGTCGCTTCTACCCAGGCGCATACTCAATGGTCCGATGGTTTCGTGCATAGAAGAGAAATGGAAGTTTTCAACTACACCAACTATCTCGTAAGATTTAGTCTGACCTGAACCGGGAGGGCCGTCTGAAGTATAAAGTTTCTTCCCGATAGGATTTTCATAGCCTATTATTTTAGCTGTCGCTTCATTGATGATAATACCGCTTGAATCAGCGCCGAAATCTTTAGAAAAGTTTCTACCTTTTACAATTTTCATTCCCAGGGTAGGGATATAATCATAGTCTATCCGCCAGGTTTGCATATTAAAGCCATTTTTCATATCCATCACCGCTTCTTTTGAGAAACTATTATCATTGCGGGAAGAATTAGAAACCGGTAAATACCCAGCATTAGTACCATTTTGTACGCCAGCCAGTTTCATTATTTCGTTCCTGAAAGATTCTGACTTCTGACCTAATGCGCTTGTGCCATCAACCACTAAAACCAGATCTTTATTAAAACCTATATTTTTGGTCTGGATATAGTTTAACTGACGATAAACAATAATAGTACTGATTACCAGAAAGATTGAGGTAAAAAACTGGAAAGTCACTAAAGTATTGCGGAAATTACTTTTCTGGAATCCGGCATTTACTTTTCCCTTTAGTACAACAATCGGCCTGAAAGATGAAAGGAAAAATGCAGGGTAATAACCTGCCAGAATACCTACTACAATAGGTAATAGCAATAAAAAAGGTAGGGTTTTTAAAGAGAATAACTTGCCGAATGTAAAGGCTTTAGCAGCTAAGTCATTAAAATATGGCAATATGAGCCAGGTTAATAGCAAAGCTACCACAAAGGCCAGATAACTCATTAAGGTAGATTCAGCCATAAACTGGCTCATTAAAGTACCTTTACCTGTCCCTAAAACCTTGCGAATACCTACTTCTTTTGCCCGATTAGCGGAACGAGCCGTTGAAAGATTCATGAAGTTGATACATGCCAATAACAAAACGAACAATGCAACTGCTGAGAAGATATAAACGTATTGGATATTGCCATTCACGCCCAATTCCGGAAATCTGTCAGATTTTAGGTGAATATCTGTCAATGGCATCAGGCTATATTCTAATTTATTACCAGATTTTCTGAATTCTTCTATGCTTTTTACCTGCATAAATTCTCTTGCCTGTGGAACTACATATTTGACAATCACCTGCTCTAATTTCTTCTCAAAAGCCTTATAATCAACTCCTTTTCTTAGAACGATATACGTATGAAAATTATGACTCAGGAAATTTCCGAATCCATAATCCACATTATCCATCGAAAATATCATATCAAAATAGAAGTGTGAATTCTTCGGAATATCTTTAATAATAGCCGTAATATTATACTGTGTTTTTTCCTGAATACCCACTTCCAGGTTTTTACCTAAAACATCGGTTGTACCAAAATATTTTTTCGCAGCACTCTCACTAATGACAACTGTATTTGGTTGGTCTAAGGCAATCTTCGGATTCCCTGCTATGACGGGCAAAGTAAATACATCAAAGAGTGTAGAGTCGGCATAAACGACGTCATTCTCATTGATATATTCATTGCCCTTTTTAACAAACTTGGAGCCCTCACTGGCATAGAATCTTACATATTGCTCTACTTCGGGATAATCCTTTTTCAATACAGCTCCGGCCGGGTCGGCACTCACTGCCAATCGCAGGTCTGTACCACCGAAACGAATATCGGCCTCTAACCGATAAATCCTATCGGCTTTTTCATGGAATTTATCATAGCTGAGTTCATCGATCACATATAGCCCTATCAGTATAAAACTGCTGAAGCCAATGGCCAGGCCAGAGATGTTAATAAGCGAAAAAGTCTTGTTTTTCAACAAATTCCGCCAGGCGATTTTTAAGTAATTGCGTATCATAATTTTTTGGAGAATGGAAAAAGCAGAATGGAGAAAGGGATTTTTTATAATCATTTAATAATCCTTTTCAACCTTACTCTTTTTTCAATCGGTTTATGTTTAAAATATTACCATTATGATAGTTAAGATGCAAAAAACACCTAAAACGTTACAGAAAATAAACACTTTTTACTCTCTTTTTTCTATAACTCCTTTGTAACCAAACCTTCACTGCCACAATGTGCACAAAGTACCCAATGTTACACAATTGTTACTTTCTCCGTTCTGCCGGTTCCTTTTTTCACTCTCCATAACCCTTTTTATCTACGGTTAGCTCCCTTTAGGGGCGACGACCCCCTACTCTGTCTTCAAAGACTTCACCGGATTCATCAATGCGGCTTTAATTGACTGAAAACTGATGGTGATAAGCGCAATAATCAAGGCAGAAATACCGGCTATCAGGAATACCCACCATTGTATATTAATCCGACTGGCAAAATCCTGCAGCCATTGATTCATTACTCCCCAAGCAAGCGGGAAAGCAATTAACGATGCTATTACGACCAGTTTCAGAAAATCTTTAGAAAGTAATACGACAATGCTTGAAATACTGGCACCTAATACCTTGCGAACGCCAATCTCCTTGGTGCGTTGTAGAACATTGTAAGACGATAAACCCAAAAGCCCTAAGCAAGCCACAAAAATGGCCAGCATGGCAAAAAAGCCGAATACTTTTCCGAAGAGTATATCCGATTTATACTGACGGTCGAAATGCTTATCAAGGAAGAAATAATTAAATGGGTCATTCGGGAAATAGCGATTCCATAGGCCTTGAATATCTGCTAAAGTTTTGCTTACATCAGCAGTTTTCAGCTTGATAGAATGGAAACCACCATTTTGCAGATTTATTCGTGCTACCATCGGGTTAACCGCTCTTTTCAGACTTTCCTGATGAAAGTCTGCCATTACACCTATTACATTTACAGTATCTCCCCCAACTACTACCTTTTCGTTAATAGCTTTTTGCGCATTTTCTATACCCAAAGCTTTTACGGCCGATTCATTCAATAATATATTTTTGCGATGCTGATCTTCGCCAAATTTTTCAGAGAAAGCTCTGCCTGCCACCATTTTCATATCATAGGCCGGAACAAAATCATAGTCCATCGACATGATATACATAGTTGTATTAAATTCCTTTGGCTTACGCATCCATCTTGCGCCATTTGTCCAATACACTTCATCACCCGGAACTGTAGAAGATAAGGTAATATTTTCAGCACCGTTTACTTTTAATACATCGTTTTTAAATGGCTTAAATGACGCCTGAAATAAGGAATCCTGCACAGAGCTCGCTCCTTCAAGCACCAGGGTTTGTGCAATATCAACGCCTAATTTCTGATTTCTCATATAATTGATTTGCTGATACACCACAATAGTGCCGATAATTAAAGCAATAGAGGCTGAGAATTGAGAGACAATCAGTACGCGACGCATAGATACACCACCTGTCAATCTAGGCATGATACCTTTCAAAACAATAATAGGTTTTACACCCGACATCACGAATGCAGGATACATACCTGAAAGGAAAGTCCCTGCTACAAAAACAAGTAGCATAATGAGCCAAAAACCAACGTTGTTACTAAAATTGAAAGTAATTTGCTGCTCTAAGAAATTACTGAAATAAGGCATGGCAAAGTAAGCAACCGTGAAAGACAAAGCTAATGCTGAAAGATTAAGAATAAGGCTCTCCATCATGAATTGCCCTACCAGCTGCTCTCTCAAAGCACCCATTACTTTACGAACACCCACTTCTTTGGCTCTTTCCAGAGAGCGGGCGGTAGCCAGGTTGATATAGTTTGTCCAGGCAATTGCCAGAATAAAGAATGCAATCAGAAACAACCACGATACAGCCTGACCATTGCCATTCAC
>CBIHRH010000445.1:0-4833 GCA_966212365.1 uncultured Emticicia sp.
AACTCAATAGGCTCAGTTAACTCTATTCTTGATACTACGGTTCAACTACAGGAGCATGATTCTGACATTAAATACGCACTCGAAATAGCCATCCAGCGAAACGATCATCTGAATTATTTCATGCGGAATTTTGCCGATATGGTTCGCCTACCAGAGCCCCGCCCAGAGAAAATAGATTTGAATGAATTACTACGAAATGCTGTGCGATTAATGGAATTCAAAGCCTCAGCTTCGGGCATCAGACTGGAAACGCATCTCACTGAAATGCCCTTTCTCATTTCGGCAGATTTACATCAGTTGGAACAGGTAATCATCAACATCATCAAAAATTCAATTGAATCGATAGAAATACAGAAACTCCGCAATCCTGATTCTGCACCTGATGGCTTAATCACTATCAAAACCACATTTACAAAAAAACAACTGGTAATTGAAGATAATGGACTAGGCATTTCGCCGGAAGTAGAACAACAGATTTTCTCCCCTTTCTTCACCACCAAAGAAAACGGCCAAGGCATCGGCCTCACCCTCATCCGCGAAGTACTGGTGAATCATGGGTTTCAGTATTCTCTTACAACGAATGATGAGAAGCTGACGGCTTTTCAGATTCGATTTTAGGGGTACTGTGTCACCCCTCTACTCGTCCTTAAAAGGGGGTGGCACGGTTAGCAGGGGAGTTTTTTGACTACAGAGGTGCTTCTTGTTAGTCATGGAGTTACACGGAGGTTAAAAAATACTCTGCGTTACTCCGTGCAAAACTCCGTGAAGCTCCGTGGTAAAAAAACAAAGCCCGATATTCAATTAAAAAAATAACTAACCCCCACCCCAAACTGAAAAGTCTTCACATCAGGTCTATCTTCAATCCCATCGTCATTCAAAAGAAAACTACTGAATTTACCAACGTTTGCTCCTGCTTTCAGATTAATAGCGAACTTTGGCGAAACAAAGAAATTCACCCCACCACCCACAGAAAACGCACCACCACTCATTTTATATTCAAACAACTGCCCGTTCAGATTTACCGGATTAATCACCATATACTGATAATTATAGGCCAGTTCCGCATAAGGTCTGACTTTCTGTAATGTACCTCCGAAATTATATCTGGCACCAACCCCTGCTATGGTCAATCCATAATCATCCCATTCGTTTTTGAATTTAAAGGTATGATAATCGATTGTAGCAAAGAGTTCAATATGCTGATTCAGCCCATAGCCAAGATTTAGTCCTCCCCCTAACCCTGTGGGCTCTAGTTCATCCAAACGATTGAAATAAGACGATATCCAGTGTTTATAACCACCTCCCAAACCGATGTGTAAGCCCTCGGTATTAGAGCGTAAAGTGAGCGCATCCTGCCCATAGGAAGATAAACTAATCATAGACAGCATGAGTACACAAGCGATGTATTGCTTTTGAAAAATCGTTTTCATAAAGTTTATGTTTTAATGTTAAATCGTGATAGTTAAGATAGTATTAGCAGTTTTAGGGTCAGGCAGAATACGCATCCCCCTCGTAAAAATGACAGGCTCGGTAGAGCTCCCTGACTTCCCTAAATCAGGGCTTTTCAATGGCACCCAGTCACCATTCACAGCCTGTACGCGTTCTGGTTTAAACTCCAGAAATGATTTACCGGCGTCGCTGGAGCGGGCACTGGTTACTCTGGCGGTAGCACGCGCCCCTGCAGCAATCACAGTAATACCATCTACCCGAATATCATTAAGCACCCGCAGGTTGATGCTTTTACCTTTGATACCCGGTTCGTTAGAAGAAATTGTTTCATCCAGCACCAAAGCCACCGACAAACCCCTGACTGTAATACTATGGGTATTTCTGGCTTTAGGTTCTTCTCTTACAGGTTCTGGCTCTTTTACGGGTTCTGTAACAGGTTGTTTCGCAATAGGTTCTGACGGTGTAGGCTTCGGCTCTTCTTTCTTTTTCTCCTCCTCTTTTTTTTCAACAGGTAGCTTATTCTTGTCTTTCTCTTTCTTGTCTACAGGTGTGGTTTCTTTAGGCTTGGTTTCCTTTTTTTCTGTTGGGTTAATCACCTTATCTAAGGGTTGTTGAAAACCCTATTCACTGCTACTGACCTTTTTATAATCAACATTATCAACTGTCTGAGTAATGACTATTGCTGTTGTAGGCAAGAAATTCTCAACTTGTTTATCATCATTCTTCTTTGGAGATAGAAAGAACACACCCACAATTACTATCATCAAGGCCACCAGAACCGCCCCACCCAGAATCATCCCCTCAGTCGAAAGCATCCTTGTTTTAACTGTCTGAACCACAGTAGGATTTGAACCGGATACCCTTTGCTGCCGATGATCGGCCAGGCGGGTTGGGTTGGTATTTGCCTTGGTATACATTTCAGTAGGGGCAATATTCACCTCCACTTTTTTTGGTTGCAATGTCTGTGGTATTACTTTGCCAGGCGTTACGATGGTGCTTAAAATATGCCGTAAATCAGCTGCACTGTCATAGCGCTTTTCTGGTTTCTTTTGTAGCAAAGTATCCAGAATCTCTTCTACTTTTTTCGGCAGATTACTGATACGGGAGCGCAAAGGAATCGGCTTTTTAGTCAGAATCTGCGTTATCAAGGTAGAATCTGTCGAGGCCTCAAAAGGCATTTTACCAGATAGTAATTCATACATCAAAACCCCAATAGCATAAAGGTCTGATTGCACGCTTGGCTCGCTGCCGTCTAACAATTCGGGTGCCATATATTCCAATGTGCCTACTATCCTATCTGCCCGTGTTAATCGTTGCGAACCTACCATACGGGCAATGCCGAAATCCATCAGCTTTACGATGCCCTCTCGGGTAAGCATCAAATTGGCTGGTTTGATGTCGCGGTGCAGAATCCCTTTTTCATGGGCATGATGGAGGCCATCTAAGGTCTGCATCATAATTTTCAGTATCGATTCAAGGGGTAGCCCGCCGTTTTGCTTCAATAGCTTTTCTAAGGTCATGCCATCCACAAACTCCATCACCATGAAATTGTCGTTGCGGTCTCTCAGAAAGTTATACAGTACAGCTACATTAGAGTGATTCAACTTGGCAGATAGAATGGCTTCATTGCGAAAACGCTCAAAAAAAGTCGTATCACGTACCAGATGCGGATGCAAAATCTTGACGGCTACCGAGCGCTGAAGCAGAGTATCTGTAGCCCGGTAGACGGTTCCCATGCCCCCTTCTCCCAGTAGCTCTTCTACATTATAGTTTTGTATCTTCTGGCCTATCATGGTATGTCAATGTTTTCGGTAGGTTTAGCGGGCTGAAATTCTTCCGGGTTTACTCTTTCTACCAGCAGCATCGTTATATTATCGTGCCCTCCACGTTGTTTGGCGGCATCTACCATTTGTTGTGCCGCTTCATTCAGCGTAGGAATCGTCAGAAAAGTAGCAATCTCAGCCGGACTGAAATAGTCATAGAGTCCGTCGCTACACAGCATTAACCGGTCGTTATTCTCAAACAATGTCGATATAGCCTGAACATCTACTTCTACTTTATTGTGCGTGCCCATCGCCCTTGTCAGCATATTGCGGTCAGGATGTTTTTCGGCTTCTTCGGTCGAAATCACCCCCTGCTGTATCAACTCCTGCACATAGGTATGGTCGGTTGATAGCTGAATCAACTGACCCTCTTTGAACAAGTACAGCCGACTGTCGCCTACATGTGCCATATACAGCCTGGTCTGGCAAATGGCAACAGCCGTACATGTAGTACCCATTCCTTTTTGCATCACATTTTTATTAGCTGTTTGCCAGATAGCCCTGTTGGCTTTGGCAAAAGCCACAAACAAACTTGATTCCGGTGTATCTTCCTGTTGATAGTAAGCTTTGGCAATGGTTTCAACAGCCATTTGGGAGGCAATTTCTCCAGCGGCGTGTCCGCCCATACCATCGGCCACAATGGCTAAAAAACCTTTCTGTATTCTCACCAGAATTTTCGACGGGCGCACAAACCGGGCCGCATCTTCATTGTTGGTGCGTACTCGTCCTACGTCGGTTACCACCACCGCCCTCAAATCTTCTTCTTTGATCTGGTGTTCTTCTGTAGGCTTAGGCTCGCCTCCCGATAACCATTTTTTCCAAAACATCTTGATGATGATTATAATGAATTGATTAATATTAAAACCCCATCCCCTACCCTTCCCCAACAGTGGGGAAGGGGGCTTTTAACTCCCTCCCCACTGTTGGGGAGGGTCGGGGTGGGGTTCTTATTCTAAAACGCATTCCTTACCCAATCACTAACCCTACCAAACAGATTATTCCCATCCCCCTCACCCCTCAATTCGCTCAACAATCCTTCGGCAGTCATGCGCTTTTTGGGGTTATGTTGTAAGAGTTTTTCTATCAGTCGCTTGCTTTTTTTTGATACATGCGGATTAATCAGATTAGGTGCCATATACTCGCCGCGCTCTATTTTGATGCGGGTTTCGGTTTCGGTCTTGCCATCAAAAGGTAATTGTCCGGTTAGCATTTCGTAGAGAATTACCCCTAATGCCCAACAGTCCGACTGTATATAACCTTTTCCCTGAAACTGTTCGGGAGCCATGTAGTACGAAGTTCCGACAATGTATCCCTCCTGCGTGAGTTTGGGCGTATAAGCGGCTTTGGCAATTCCGAAATCCAGCAGTTTTACCAGGCTCTCTTTGGTTACTTTGATATTGGCAGGTTTCAGATCCCGATGAAAAATCGTATTGGCATGCAGGTGTGCCACTGCTGCAGCCATTTGTTCCAGTACTTTCCAGACAAAGGTCTCAGGCAATGCTCCCTGTCTTTTAATGAGCCTTTCGAGTGTTAGACCCTCTACATATTCCATCACAATGCA
>CBIHRH010000446.1:0-4829 GCA_966212365.1 uncultured Emticicia sp.
TTCTGGTATTTTCAGGTAGTGGTTGTCCAAAGCCGTTATTCCCTCCTGTACTATGACCCGCGCGCCGGAGTGGGTCAATCGACGGGAATTGTGCAAAGGCTGAAACACTAAAAACCAAACTACAGACAAGGAGGAAAAACTTCAAGCGATTATGACAATTTAAAGAATTATAATCAAAATATACCGACTTTCTGACCCATAATGAGTGGTTTTACGAAAAGTTTATATTTTAAGTCGCCTCAAAAATAGTACTTTTGTAAACAAATTCGTTCTAATAACTCTATAACGATTAGTCGTGGCACAAAATTAGCTTATTAATAGGAGAGACAGAACGTTTGCCTGTAAAATCATGTTAAAATTTCTTAAAGTACTATTTATCACGCTTATTGCGCTTGGCTCAGCCGAGGCGCAGAGACGTCAGATAAAAACCATTGTAATAGATGCCGGACACGGAGGGAAGGACCCGGGCACCAGTTACGGAAAATTGAAAGAGAAAAATATCGCGCTTAGTATCACCCTTAAAGTAGGAAAACTGATTGAAGAAGAGCTAGGTGTAAAGGTAGTATATACCCGCAAGAAAGATGTTTTTATACCCTTGCATGAAAGAGGCTCTATTGCCAACCGTCATAAGGCTGATTTGTTTATCTGTATCCATGTGAATGCAAACCCCTATTCATCAAAAATATATGGGTCTGAAACCTATACGATGGGGCTTCATAAAACTGAGGAAAACCTGGAACTGGCCAAACGGGAGAATGGTGTAATTCTGATGGAGGATAATTACGAAAAGAACTATGATTTCGACCCCAATTCTCCGTTGGCCCATATCAAAATGGCAAACTACCAGAATGCCTTTATGAAACAGAGTCTGGATCTGGCTTCTAAAGTCGAAAAACAATTTCAGAAATCGGGGCGTAAGAGCAGAGGAGTAAAACAGGCGGGTTTTCAGGTTTTATGGGAAACCACCATGCCGGGCATCTATATAGAAACCGGATACTTGACCAATGCGACCGACAGAAAAATTCTGGAAAGCGAAAAAGGGCATGAGAAAATAGCCGAGGCTATCGTAAAAGCACTGAAAATTTATAAAGAAGAGGTTGAAAAATAAATATCGAATATGAAACGTTGAAACACGAATGCAGAAATGTATTTTTGCAGAATCGTTAATATTTATTGGTTATTCGTCCTTAATTCACCATATCACACGGTTTTTTTATATGAAAAAAGAAGTTAAAGTAGGTCTGTTGGGTATCGTTACTTTCGCAATCTTCTATCTTGGATTTAATTTTTTAAAAGGCTTGGATGTTTTCCGTACAGAAAACGAATATTTTGCCTACTATTCAAATGTAGAAGGTCTGCAAACTTCAAATCCGGTGATGTATAATGGCGTAACTATTGGGAGAGTGGTAGATGTAACACCTGAACAAAACCAAAATAGAGTAAAAGTCTTATTAGCAATCAAACGGGATATCACACTTAATGATAATTCAGTAGCCGTTCTATCTGATAATGGATTATTAGGCGGTAAAATGATAAAATTGCTGATTCAATCTGGTAATCCACTAAAAGATGAAGGAACTCTTAAAAGTGAGATTGAAGGGGGATTAATGAGTGGTTTAAGCGAAAAAGCATCGCCAGTATTAAAAAACGCCGATTCCCTCATAATTACTCTTACTACGATTGTGAAACAATTTGACCAGACAGGTGTGGCCTTAAAGGCTCTCGTAGCAAATGCTAATCAGGCAACTACAGGTGTAAATGCAGTGGTAGCTTCTAATGCAAAAAACCTATCAGCTATCACCGCCAATGCAGCGACACTCACTTCAAATCTGAATGGCATTACTGCTAATTTAGATTCACAAATCAAGCCTATTCTTCAAAAGACCAATACTTTTGCCGACTCACTGAACGCCGTTCGCTTAGGACAAACGGTGGCGCAACTCAATAATTCAGTAGCTAGTTTGCAAGGGATTCTGAAAGACATTAATCAAGGCAAAGGAACATTAGGTAAGCTGACTAATGATGATTCGCTTTATGTGAACCTGGATAGAACTGCTGCTAACCTAGCCGCTTTAATGGCCGACCTGAAAGCTAATCCGAAGCGCTATGTTCATTTCTCTTTATTTGGTGGAAAAAAAGACAAGGAGAAAAAGAAATAAACGTCATTGGTGGGCTAAAAGAAGCATTTTTTCGTTATACTGATGTAATTAAATCATAGCCCATGTTCCGAGGCCTGCGCAGTATTCTTATCATATTCTTTATTGTTATTGGCTCAATTTTCCTCTGGGAAAAAGGTAAGTCTCTCAACCCTTTTACCCAACAGGAAATCAAGACTACCCATAATATGGTTTTGAAAGAAATGTCTGCTCTGGGGAAAATCGAATTGGCTAATTTTACCTTCCGTGACGTAGTAGAACAAGAATTAAAGTTTAATTATCTACCTAATCCCAAAGCTATTCTGATTGTACAAGGAAATGCCGTAGGCTGTATAGATCTGGCGAAAGTAAGACCGGAAGATGTAGCCACAAAAGATGATACCCTGATTGTACACCTACCCGACCCTGAGCTTTGTCATTATAGCATAGACCATAAAAGCTCCAGGATTTACGATACCCAATATGCGTTCATGAACGAACAAACCTTATTGAATGAGGCTTATAGCCGGGCGCAGGAAAAAATTAAAGAATCAGCATTAGAAATGGGAATTTTAGAACAAACCAGGAAGAATGCTGATTTAGTTCTGAAACCCATCCTTGAAAATATATCTAAAAAGAAAGTGGTATTACAATTTCAATTAAGAGCAACTCTAGATAATCCGAAGTAATTATACTTTCCCACCATAGGCCAAATCTCCAGCATCGCCTAAGCCTGGTACTATATAAGACTTACTGTTCATATCTTCATCAATATCTCCAATCCATAAGCGGCATTGCGGCAAACGAGCCTTAATGAAACGCACGCCCCTGCGGCTGGCAATAGCAGATACAATATGAGTTTTGGCCGGAATACCATAGCGAAGCATGGCATGGTAGGCTTTCTCAATAGATTTTCCGGTAGCTAACATCGGATCACTGATAATCAATACTTTATCCTGAATATCCGGACTTGTGATGTAGTCCATTTCTATCTCGAAAGATTCTTTTTCATCATGTTTGCCACGGTAGGCACCAATAAAAGCGTTTTCAGCTTTATCGTAGTAATTGAGTAATCCCTGGTGTAGCGGTAAGCCTGCCCGAAGAATAGTAACCAGAACTACCTGTTGCGAAACCTGCTGGGTAATCTTCGCACCTAGCTGTGTTTCCACATCGCGGTTCTGATAGCTCAGCGTTTTAGAAATTTCATACGCAAAGATTTCACCCAGACGTTCCATATTCTTTCTGAATCGCATGGCGTCTTTCTGTGTTTCCCGGTTACGTAGTTCTGCCAAAAAATGGTTGGCAATAGAGTAGGTTTCGGTCAGTACAAACATGGTTTGTTGTTTGATACGCTTATAGGCTTAAAATATGTACCATTCTTAGCAAATCGTCGTGGATTGGCTTAGGTTTTTTAATGGTATCAATAAACGGTGTATACACCATCTCATTGTTTACTATCCCAGCCATTACGTTTTTGTTACCTTTAATCAAACCCTCTACTGCCCCGAGTCCCAAACGGCTAGCCAGAATACGGTCATAAGCTGTTGGGGTACCCCCTCTCTGAATGTGCCCTAAGGTTGTCACACGAATATCCAGTTTATCCGCTACCTGTTCTTTAATTTTATCTGCAATATCAGTAGCATGTCCTTCCTCGTCTCCTTCTGCCACCACTACTATCGATGATGATTTTGAGCGGGTCCAGCCATCTTTCAATGTGCTTACTACTTTTTTCAAAGGTGTATGTGTTTCTGGCACCATTACAATTTCGGCACCACCACCAATACCCGACTGAATAGCTATATAACCTGAATCACGACCCATTACTTCAATAAAGAATACACGATCGTGTGAATCAGCCGTATCACGTATTTTATCAATGGCCTCTAAGGCTGTATTTACCGCAGTATCAAAACCGATGTTATAATCAGTACCATACAAATCGTTATCGATATTACCCGGGCAGCCAACTGTTGGGAGTTCATATTCATTATAAAAAACTTCTGCACCTGTAAATGTTCCATTTCCTCCAATCGCTACCAGCCCTTCAATGCCTGCATTCATCAGGTTCTCGTAGGCTTTCTTTCTTCCTTCCGGGGTCATAAACTCTTTACTACGTGCTGATTTCAGGATAGTGCCACCTCTTTGTACAATATTACTGACAGATTGTGATGTCATCGGAAATATGTCTCCTGCAATCATCCCACTATATCCTCTCCTGATACCAAATACCTCTAATCCATGATAAATAGCTCCCCGCACTACCGCTCTGATACAAGCATTCATGCCCGGGGCATCACCACCAGAGGTAAAAACTGCAATTCGTTTCATCTTAATATAGGTACTTTATTTTGGCTTAGAATTAAAATAAAAATAGTTTAATATGGTTGTATCGTTTAACTGCAAAAGTAATTAGTTTTATTTACTTCTCCCAAATTTTAATTGTTATTAGTATTTAATGAATATTCTGTTAAAAGTAATTTTATCGAAACAATATTCTTTTATATAACTATTTTAAGAAATATTTGAACAATATCATCTTTAAAAGCCTAATTAAGTCTTTGACTTGATGAAAAATATTTTTTGAAAAAATAATTTGCTTTACCTCATTTTCTCTCTTCTTTTCGCCTGAAACATAACTCTCTCACTATCAGCTACTTATAAGTTAAAAGCAAAAAAAACATTTTTTGGCATACT
>CBIHRH010000447.1:0-4829 GCA_966212365.1 uncultured Emticicia sp.
AGAAAGTAATGCAAACTCTTTTCCATCGGGGCTTATATCAGCAGCCGTTACAGGGCTTTTCAAGAAGACACTGTCTTTCGGGCTTATGGTATAATCTCCTGCTTTATCTGGCATTATATATAGCTTAGTATGATGTGTATTAGACCAGTCCTTCGAAAACAGGTATAAATTACCCTTATACCAGAAAAAAGCTTCACAATCAAAGATACGTTTTTGAGCTGGAAAATCCGTCTGGTCGGCATAACGAAAAGTGATTTTTTCGGTTTTGATGTTTTTGTGCTTGTAGATACTCAAATCCTGGCGAGCCTGACTATTATTGCCAAAATCACCGATATAGATATTCCCCTGATCGTCTTTTGTTAGTTCTTCCCAATCAATATTCTGTGAGTCGTTTACAAATAGGGTATCGAATATATAACCCCTTTTATCAATCATATATAGCTCAGTATTCCCACCTCCGTCATTATGAGTCCAGTAATAATTTTCCTGCCAGGCAGGAGTAAGGCCGGAGTTTTCGTTAATACAAACAGGCATACGGCCTGTTTTAGTAATAGTGTACTGGGTTTTGGCAGACTGAAAACCACTTTTATTTATTTCGGAATGACAATTGCATAGCGCAATTTTCATCGAAAACAACAGCATATAGATTTTATAAAGAAACATGAAATTGTAGTAGTATTATCAAATCGTTTTCTAAAAGTTTGAATTTAGTCAACAAGTTAGTTAATTTTGGATTGTTTGAAAACAGGTACTCATAAATAGTCTCTAATTATTTCTAACCTATTCGTATGCTACCACGTCAGCAGCCCTTTTATATCCGTCTGGCCTATATACTTATTTCCCTGGTGATTGTTATTTATGGCATGTATATCTTGCGGGATTTGCTTATTCCGCTTACATTTTCTGGAATAATTGCCTTGTTGCTGGTGCCTGTCTCACAGTTTTTAGAAAAATATGGTTTCCCTCGCTGGCTAGCTATTTTCGTAGCTATTTTATTGACTCTAGGCATTATGACATTGTTCTTCTACATCATTTATACGCAGATAATGGATTTAGAAGAAGTATTGCCGCAACTATCAGAAAAAGCTGAAAAATGGTATCGTGATTTTCAATTCATGATTCGCGATAATTTCCATATCAGCCGTACCAAACAGCGTATAGAAGGACAGAAATACCTCACTGAATTTTTAAAGAATAACAGCGACCTTATCACCAATACGCTCTCAACTACAACGGGACTATTAGGGAATCTTACCTTGATTCCACTTTATGTCTTTTTATTGCTTCTATACCGCGATTTTATCCGTGTGTTTTTCTATAAGGCTTTAAAACCTGTGAGCAATCATCGGGTAGATGTAGTTTTGAAAAAAGTAAAAGATGTGGTAGTTAATTATGTAGTAGGATTGATAATCGTAATTGGCATTATTGGTATTCTTAATACGCTGGGTTTACTTATTTTAGGCATCGATCACGCCTTTTTCTTCGGTTTTTTTGCCGCTATTCTGGTGCTCATTCCATACATTGGTGTGGCTATTGGCTCACTATTGCCTATTTTATTTGCCTTGATTACTAAAGATTCGGCGTGGTACGCAGTAGGGGTTGGGGCTTTATTTGGAGGAGTACAGTTTTTGGAGGGCAATTTTATTACGCCTTATGTGGTAGGTTCCAAGGTAAGTATCAATTCAATGGCGGCTATCATCGCGTTGATTATTTTTGGTAATCTTTGGGGAATTTCAGGCTTAGTACTTGCCCTGCCTATTACGGCTATCATCAAAGTGGTTTTTGATTCGATTGAAGGATTAAGACCTTATGGCTTTCTGATTGGCGACGCCGACCATGTAGATGTCAAGAAACAAAGAGTATAGAGAAAATAAAACTAAGCTTCCTTTTATAGGAACTATAAAAGGAAGCATTAATGACATCTTAGTTGTAATTAAGGTTAATAAACTGTAGAGGTTTATATCATAACTCTACCCCTTTTGTTAATTTTCTCTGCAAAGGCAAATCTGCTCTTTTTACAAAGGTAATCGGCACAAATTCTTCGGTAGGAGAGCCAATATAATACAGGGTCCAGTCCTGATCATACCTCGACAACATATTTCTGATACACTCGGCACGGTCAACCGTTGGGAATTCGCATTCATCCCAATAGAAAAGCTCGACACGGTAGTGGAGCTGTTGTTTTAAACCATTAATGGTAACTTCGATTTCGATTTCCTGCTTACCTGGAAGCGAGGGAATCGGGATAGCTATATGTGCCATGCTTCGTTGGTTTATGGAGCATAGGGCAGAGGGCACGAGCATAGGGTTTAGAGTTTTAACTTCATGCTCCATGCCCTTTGCCCCATGCTATCACTCCGTTTTAAGAGATTTTATAGGATTCGTTAATGCTGCTTTAATTGATTGATAGCTCACGGTTAAGAGAGCAATCAAACAGGCCAATACTCCTGCTATCAGGAAAAACCACCATTGGATTTCGATACGATAAGCATATTTCTGCAACCAGTTTTTCATCAGATACCAGGCCAATGGAAATGCTATTATAGCTGAAATCAATACTAATTTCAGGAAGTCTTTTGATAGCATGGCTGTAATACTTACTACACTGGCACCTAATACTTTTCTTACACCAATTTCTTTGGTACGTTGCTCGGCTGTAAACATGGCTAAACCAAATAAGCCTAAACAAGAGATAAATATGGCTAAGAAAGCAAAGTAATTGGCCAGTTTACTTACTACGTTTTCGCCTTTATACTGGGCCGCAAACTCCTGATCTGTGAATTTGTAGGAGAATGGAAAACGAGGATTAAATTTCTTGAAAGCCTTTTCCATACTGGCAATGGCCTCCTTGGTTTGTCCGGCTTGTGTTCGTACTATTACTTGCCCCCAGTTATTTTTTCCTCTTTGCATATTAAGAATCAACGGTGGGATACTTTCATGTAAAGAGTTAATATGGAAACTTTTCACTAAACCAACGATTGTTCCTTTTCTGCCCCACATAAACATTTCTTTGCCTACAGGGTCTTTCATGCCCATTTTCTTAGCGGCCTCTTCGTTAATGATATAGTTAGAGGTATCTGTGCTGAAAGCAGAAGAAAAGTCTCGGCCATCTTTCAATTTAATACCCATCGTAGCCAGATAATCATAAGAAACTGGGTTTTGCGAAAACAAAATTATCTTGGTTGTATCTTTTCCTGCCCAGTTTACGCCTTGTGTCGAGCTCCCTACCTCTAATGGGTCAGCCTGAGAACAAGTTACTGATTTAATACCCGGCATATTGGTCAATTCCTGCTTGAACGATATGAAATTGTTAGATAAATCACCTTCTAAGGGCATATATAGCATATTTTCACGGTCGAAACCCAGGTTTTTGCTTTGAATATATTCTATCTGACGATACACTACCAGCATTCCTACAATGAGCATAATGGAAAGTGCAAACTGAAAAACCACAAGACCTTTACGGAACAAAGTAGCGCTTGGCTTGAATTTCAAGGCACCTTTCAAAACCACTACAGGTCTTAAAGAGGACATGAAAAGCGCAGGATAACTACCAGCTACCATACCTGTTACAATGGTTAAGCCTAATAGGATTAACAGAAATAGAGGGTCAGTAAAATCAAGACTCAAATGTTTTTCTGTAAGTGTATTAAAGGCAGGTAACATCAGAAAAACAATGAAAACCGCAAAAACCAAACTTAAAAATGCGATAATCAGTGATTCACCTAAGAACTGTGCGATTAACGAGTAACGCACCGCCCCTACAACCTTTCTCACCCCAACTTCTTTAGCACGTTTGATAGAGCGTGCCGTAGCCAGATTCATAAAATTGATACAGGCAATTACTAAAATGAAAACGGCAATGATAGAAAACATTTTTACGTAATCAATTCTACCACCATCCTGAATACCGGCCTTATAATTCGAATACAGATATACATCTTCATAAGGCTGTAAAAACAACTCTACGTTGCTATCTTTATTTTTGGTTTTGATATAACCTTTTATCTTAGCCTGAACTTTGTCAAGAGAGGCATTTTTGTTGAGCATTACATAACATCTTGGCCCGTTATTGCCCCATTCTTTCGACCATTCATTGGTTTTCTGCCAACGCTCGAAACTCATCAGAAAGTCAAATTTAAGCGATGATTGCTCAGTAATTTCTTTCAATACTCCCGTTACCATCACATCATCTTTGTTATCTACTCTGATGATTTTTCCGAGAGGATCCTGGTTAGGGAAGTATTTATCAGCTAATTTTTTAGAAATCACTACTCCGTCAGGACGTTTAAGTGCTGTTCGTGCATCGCCTTTTTCTAAGGCAAACGTAAACATATTCAGAAAATCGCCGTTTACGTACCGGCCTTTCTCTTTCTCAAATTGATCGCCAACGGTAAACAGAGGGTATTCTTCCCAAAGCATCTGGCTTGCCATTTCAATTTCTGGGATATCCTTTGTAATATGTTGTGAAAGGATACCAGGTGTAGAAGCATAAGTAACAGTTTCACCAGCGTAAAACTGATTTTCCATTACTCTGTACAATTGTTTGCCATTTTTATGAAATTTGTCTTTCTGGATTTCATCCTGCAGCCAAAGCATGATCAAAAGGCTGCAAGCCATCCCCAAAGCCAAACCCATAATGTTTAAAAGGCTGAATGTTTTGTTTTTCCACAAGTTCCGCCAGGCAATTTTCAAGTAGTTACTTATCATAATTTTGTATTAGAAATAGGTCTTTAGTTATATATCGGCAAAGCCTATGCCAAAAAAGATAAGTAATTGATTATTAGATATTTGCTTAGTATTGTTCGCTAAAAAGGTGTCCGTTTTTG
>CBIHRH010000448.1:0-4823 GCA_966212365.1 uncultured Emticicia sp.
ATTGTTGTATTGCGGATTCTTTACCTGAATATCCGGTTTAATCCAAGCAAATGAACGATAATCGCTGAAATCAGCAGTTGGGTCTTTATGTGTACTTACCTGTGCTCTTGCGCTTGAAATGCCTAGCCCGATCATCCCGATGAGCAAGGCCTTTTTAAATAGTCCTTTCATCTTTCTTTTACTCCTAAAATTTACTTTTTGTTGTAACGTATCAGTTATTTTCAAGTATAATATATTAACGATATCAGGGCAAATTCCGTTTGTGTTTTAGCTAAACATACCTGTTAAATAATGTTAAAAAAGAGAACGGAATCAGGAAGAAAAAATGCCTCTTTTTATGCAGAAATTAATAACTAAATTAAACAGCGCCTGAACTATCAGAAATAGAGTTTTTAGACAAAGAATATGGTCTTTGGTTTAATTCTGATCAGCATAAAACTAAAGGCTCTTTGTATACTACTGCTTAATATTAAAAAAATTACGCATAATAAATACAATTTTTTCTATATTTGACTTACCTGTCCTAAACCATTAAAATTCCCTATTGTTTATGGTTTTTGAAATATACACGCCTGCCTTTCCCCTTAGTCAGTTTGTTGACAATTTTATTTATTATAGTGGTTATAATCCTGTTCACTCGATTGACCGGTTTTTGCCTGATGGGCATATTAATATTGTCATGTCACTAAATGACGATCCCCAATATATTTATGATAATGAAACATTAAAAGAAATACAGGCATGCAGGCATGTATGGTTTTCGGGTATCAGAAATAACTATATCACGATTCCTTCGGGCAAAGAAAGTGAGATGTTTATTATCAATTTTCACAGAGGCAAAGCTTATCCCTTTGTACAAATGCCACTGCATGAACTGACCGACTGCGTAGTAGATGGCGATCTGGTTTTAAGCCATGAGATTATGGATTTAAGAGGCATGATACAGGATGCGCCACTTATTATGCAGAAGTTTCAAAAGGCTGAAAAGTTTCTTTTAAAGAAATTCTCCGGCCGACTCATTATCAATCCGTTTATTGATTATGCAGTAAATAAAATTGTACAGTCTCCTAATCAATTATCAGTTGAGCAGATTGCTGCTAAAGTGGGCTATTCTCAAAAACACCTGATACAACTGTTTAAAGAAAATGTGGGTGTGCCCCCTAAGGGTTTTCTGAAAATCATGCGCTTTCAGAAAGCTATGCAGGATATAAGCATCGCCAAAACGTTAGACTGGAAAGACATTGCTTTTGAAAGCGGCTATTATGACCAGGCCCATTTTATCAATGATTTTAAAGCGTTTTCAGGTTTTACCCCGAATCAATTCCTGAGCAAGCAATCTGAGTACCTCAATTATGTGGCCGTTGGCTAAGGTAAATTTTTTCCAATACATTTTCATTTTTCTCCTATTCATTTGTAACCAAAAACACTATCTATGGAAAACTTTCACATTAATCACTGGGCTGTGCTTGTTTGTGCAGCTGCCAATTTAGCTTTAGGTGCCCTATGGTATTCACCTGTGTTATTCTTTAAAGCCTGGAAAAATGAGAATAACCTCAGCGACGAGCAATTGAAATCAATTAATCCGGGCAAGGTTTATACAATCACTTTCATACTGGCTCTCATTGCCAGTTATAATATGGCCTTTTTTCTTGGCGATGATAAAACAGATGCAGCCTGGGGTGCCACAGCAGGCTTCCTGACTGGTTTTGGCTTCTGTTCCATGATATTTACAATCATAGGCCTGTTTGAGCATCGCTCATGGAAGTACATCCTGGTGAATGGTGGATTTATAACGGTTTACTTTACACTGATTGGTTTTATTTTGGGTATCTGGCGCTAAACATCTGAAAATATGATAAAAACATCAGCCGAGCTTGAACAAGAGTTTATGCAAACTGCTCAGGAAAAAACAGGTAAATCTGTTGAACAATGGTTTGACATCATTAAATCATCTGGTTTATCTAAACCAATGGAGATACTTAACTGGTTAAAAACTGAGCATCCTTTAAATCACTTACAGGCAAATTTTTTATCAGGGCTTTACCTGAATAACGGACAACCTGTATACCAGAATGAAGCAGCCCTATTAGAAAACCAATTTGTAAAATGTGAGGCCATGCGACCTGTGTTTGAGGAGGTTTCAGACAAAATTCTGACACTATTTCCTGATACGATACTTATTCCGAAAAAAACTTACCTTTCGTACACAGCTAATCGTGAATTTGCGGCCATCAATATTAAGCCTAAAGAGATACGTTTAGGGGTAGATTTAGGCAGTGAGCCTTTTACAGAAACTTTGCAGAAATCGAAATTAGTTGGTGCTATGCCAAGAATTTCGCACATGCTGACCATTACTGATGGTAGCCAGTTAGATGAAACTGTCGTAGCGTATTTAAGGCAGTCTTATGACAGGTCGCATAAGAAGTGAAAGAAGGGTATAATAATATACCTTTCTTTCAAATAGTTCGTCGCTTTATTCTTTCCTTTTGCTTTAATAAGCGATATAATATAAAAAACTGTCCAAAAAAAAGACCTCTGATTAACCATTCTGATAGAGGGTCAAGATACCGCCATTCTTTTATTTTCACTTTTGGGTTCCAAGGCTCATACTCGCTTACCCTTCGTTTTCCTATCACTTCTCCTTTTATAATATAATTTGCAACTCCCATAGGGTCAGTATCAGCATAAAGGTCTTCAGTAACATAAATTTCAGAATAATCTAAGTCAAATTTTTTTAAGCTATCAGGTGTAATTGATCTTAAATAAAGCTTTCCGCTTACAACGGTTTCATCAGGGCATGTACATGCCAGACCACTGACTTTCATTTTCCCCCATTGAAATGGGACTAAGTAATCACTAAAGACGATAAGCTCAATAAAAACAACATTTATAGCAATGAGTTGTATTTTTGTTTTCTTAGGCAACATCTAATAATTGGAATAATTTAAAAAATTTGATTTTCTCAAATTTAATTTAAAATCACTGATTTATTTAAGAAATCTTAGTCACCCTAATAGCCTTATAAAAACAACCTTACTAATCAAATAGTCTTGAATCCATGGACAAAACTAATTAATTCGTTTTAAAACTAAAATATTAGTTATATATTTGCTACTATTCAATCATCTATCAGCATGTTAAAAATCTATCTTACCATTACCTGGCGGACTTTGCTTAAGCACAAGGCTATTTCTCTGATTATGCTTATTGGTTTGTCTTTAAGTATGGCCGCCTATATGCTTATCTCTCGATATGTATTTGATGAACTAAGCTATGATGAGTTTCATCAGCACGCTGACAGGATTTATCGGATTCATCTGAATGATTATAAAAATAAGGTATTAACTACTACTACTGCCCTAAGTTATCATGCAGAAGGCCCGGCTATCAAAGAGTCAATTCCGGAAGTAGAAGACTTTGTGCGTTTGCACCGGGCGGATGGCATGATAAATTATCGGAAGCCTAACGGAGAATTAGTGAGTTTTCAGGAGAAAAATGGCTTTTATGCCGATGCTTCATTTTTTAGGGTGTTCTCATTTCCGTTGCTAAAAGGTGCTGCTAATCAAGCATTACAGAGTCCAGAATCAGTAGTTGTCTCAGCATCAATGGCTAAAAAGTATTTTGGCAACGAAAACCCTGTTGGGAAAATAATCCATTTGACTTCTGAATGGCAGGGTGGGAACTATATAGTAAGTGGTGTATTTGCTGATGTACCCAAAAATAGCCATTTCCACTTCGATTTTATTTTTGCCATACAAAATCTGCTTAAAAACGACCAGTTTGCTACTGGTGGATGGTATTGGACAAACTTTTATACCTATCTCCTACTGAAACCTAATACCAATATTCAATCGGCAGAAAAACGAATAACTGCAGTTGCTGAAAAGCACCTGGGTCGCCTATGGCAGAGATATAATATATCTCAGACTATGGTATTACAGCCTATCAGCGATATACATTTATATCCACTCAATAATACTGAAATAGAGCCTGGCGGTAAAATTGAGATTATCTATATACTGATATTGGTTGCCATTCTGATTCTAGCCATCGGCTTGCTTAACTATATTAATCTCTCGACAGTGATGGGTATGGAACGCGCCAAAGAAGTAGGAATCAGAAAGACTTTAGGGTCTGAGAAACGCCAATTGATTAGTCAGTTTTTATTCGAATCTTTCCTGTTTAATTTTCTGGCATTATTAGTTGGTATAGGAATTTTTCTGATTGCTACTCAAATTGTTACTCAATCTGATTTCGCTATTCTTTCCCAACTACTATTCTATTTGACAATTATAGTGGTATTCTGTCTGAGTTTTATTTTATCTGGTTTTTATCCGGCCTTTGTATTATCTTCTTTCAAACCTATTCAGGTTTTAAAAGGACGGCTGTCAACTAATTCCTCAGGTAAACTCTTCCGCAAGGGGTTAGTAATCTTTCAGTTTTCAACATCTATTATGCTCATTATCTCTACCATTGTTATCAATCAGCAAATCAGATTTATGCAGAAGCAGGACTTAGGTATGAATATAGCGCAGAAGCTGATTATTAACGCGCCAAAGATACTCCGCACGGGCAGTTTTACTAATGATATGACTTTCTTTAAAGACAGAGTTTTATCGAATACAAGTGTAAAAAATGTAACAGCTTCGTCGTCTGTTCCCGGTAGAGAAATCTTCTGGACGGCCGAATTTCAACGTTTTCATGAGGCAGCTAATAATTTTAAGATTTGCCATGTAGTGGCTGTTGATGAAGATTTTATATCGGCTTATCAGATAAAATTACTGGCCGGAAGAAACTTTGTTAAAGAAATGATTTTAGATGAT
>CBIHRH010000449.1:0-4822 GCA_966212365.1 uncultured Emticicia sp.
CTATCAATTTTATGCCAGGCAGAATGGAAATTACACAGTTACCCTATCTGGTACCGGATGCGCAACAACTTCACCGGCTGTTAGTCTGTCATTTATAACGCTTAATCCAACTATTACTTCTGATAATTCTACCATCCTGTGTTTAGGTCAAACCACAATGCTTTCGGTGAACGCAACTAGCCACACTTCGTATCAATGGAAAAAAGATAATCAATCAATCAATGGGGCAACTGGTTTAACTTACGAAGTTTCGGAAGCCGGAGAGTATATTGTAGAGCAGAAATTAGGACAATGTGCAGTAAACTCAAATAAATTGACTATTATATTTACAACACAAAAAGCATCGGCTCCAATGGTAACGAACAGAGAAATTTGTGAGGGGACGAGTTTGCAAATTGGCAATGGGTTGATGGCAACGGCCAGTTCATGTATCGGTTCAGTGACTAATACCTATTCTTATACAGGTAATGTTATTGGGTATGATGGAAATGAGCAAACAGGTAATAACCCATCTATTACTGTGAGTGATTTAGGTGAGCAAACAGTTGGTAAGCTGAAAGTGACCATCACCTTTGATAAAAAAGATCAGGTCGGATTAAACGATTGTGGCTCTCCGCATTTAGGTGGGTTGCCTTATACTGATGAGGTGTCTTTTAAAATTCAGTCACCTAATGGCACTATACTGACACTTTTATCAAGTAATACCTATAATTATTATGTATACAATGGGCAAATAACGCTTATCTTTGAGGATGGTAAACCTGCCATTGCTGCTCAGTCAGCACCTTTTTCTGGCACATTTGCTCCATATCAAGCGCTATCAGTCTTTAATGGGCAAACGGCTAATGGAACCTGGACATTATTACCCAATGATAATTCAACTGGTGACCCACTATGTGTATCTGGTTTTTCTATCGACATTCAGGTAGATAATGTTACATTGCCCAATACTTTCAGCTGGTGGACTTCTTATACAGGAGGAACTTTATTAGCTTCTGGCAATGAATTTGTCCCTGGAGATACCTTAATCGGAATGCACACTTATTACGTACAAAATCAATGTCCCGGTGTTTGCCCTAGCGATAGATATAGTGTTAATCTTAATATCAGTCCTGCTAATATTGCGCCACCATCTATCATGGCTTATGCTATTAGTTCAGCGCAAACAACAGAAATTGATCCGTTGCTTCATAATGCAAATTTAAGCAGTCTGGACCCCGCTACTATTCAAAGTGGGAATAATACAGCTGTTATTTCAGATAGAGCGCCGTTGATTAATCCTATTACGATTTGTAGCGGTACTGATGTTCTTTTATTGGGAGCTGGTTGCAGCGCCCCATTTCAATGGTCGACTAATGAAATCGGGGTAGGTATTATCATCAGTCCTACTACAACAAATACTTATTCAGTCAGGTGTAAAGACCAGGCATCAGGTTGCTGGACACCTTTTCAAGACCAAATCATTGAAGTAAAGCCAAATGAAGTGGTAATAAATAATATTATCCCTCAAAAAGGTTTACAGACATTTGTTGGCAAATATATTTCGGCAATCAACAAAGTCAGCACTCCTTCGGCTACCACAATTAAAGCCGATAATACAATAGAGTTTCTTCCAGGCTTCTCCGTCGATGGGAATAGTACTTTTATAGCAAGTATTGAAAATGCCTGCGGCAATTAATTAAAGCAAAGTACAAGAAAAACTTAATTTAGTAATAAAATTTATTTGTTATTCAAATAAGGTATTCTTGTAATTTGTTGATAGTAAGGAATTTATCATTGTGTATATAATTCTGTTCGCTAATTTTCAAACTATCACATTTTCAAATTCAACTTCTTCTATTAAATTTGCAAACCTTGTAAAAAAATACTTACTAAACTCAAATAATTCATTATGGATTCAATGATTGTCTATCTTGTTCCGGTGTTCGGAATAATCGGATTACTTTACACTGCTTGGCGATTCAGTTGGGTTTCTAACCAACCAACCGGAGATGCCAATATGCAAAAACTCTCAGGCTATATAGCTGACGGAGCCATTGCATTTTTAAAAGCAGAATGGAAAATCTTGGCTTATTTTGCTATTCCAACCGCTATTTTATTAGCATGGTTAGGCTCAAGCGAAGGCACTCCCGAATCCCCAATTCATTCTTCCCCTATTATTGCTGTGGCATTCTTAATCGGAGCGGTTTTCTCGGCTACTGCGGGCTATATCGGTATGAAAATCGCTACCAAAGCTAACGTACGCACAGCACAAGCAGCACGTACCTCATTAGCAAAGGCGCTTCAAGTTTCTTTCACAGGTGGTTCGGTAATGGGTATGGGTGTGGCAGGCCTGGCAGTTTTAGGCTTGAGCGGTCTTTTCATTATTTTCTACAATTATTTTGCAAAAGGTGAATTGCTTACTTCTGATAACATGAAAAAAGCAATCGAGGTATTGGCAGGTTTCTCATTAGGTGCTGAATCTATCGCCTTGTTTGCTCGTGTGGGGGGGGGTATTTATACCAAAGCTGCCGATGTAGGTGCCGACTTAGTGGGTAAAGTAGAAGCAGGTATTCCTGAAGATGATGTTCGTAACCCGGCAACTATTGCCGATAACGTAGGTGATAACGTGGGTGACGTTGCTGGTATGGGCGCCGACTTATTTGGTTCTTATGTGGCCACAATTCTTGCTACAATGGTATTAGGTCAGGAGATTAGTGTAGTAGATGCCTTTGGTGGATTCTCTCCGGTAATTCTTCCGATGATGATTGCAGGTGTTGGTTTACTGGCTTCTTTGGTTTCTACTTTCTTTGTTCGTATCAGCAGTGAAGATGCTTCTGTACAAAACGCATTGAATTTAGGTAACTGGGCTTCTATCGTTATTACACTTATCGCTTCATACTTCCTGGTAACTAAAATTTTACCTGAATCATTAAGTCTACGCGGTCATGAATTTACTTCAATGGGTGTTTTCTGGGCAATTGTAGTAGGATTGGTTGTTGGTGCTTTGATGTCAATCATTACAGAGTATTATACGGCTATGGGTAAACGCCCTGTATTATCAATCGTTCAGAAATCAGGTACTGGTCATGCAACCAATATTATTGGTGGTTTGGCAGTAGGTATGGAATCAACAGTACTACCAATTATAGTTTTAGCTGCTGGTATCATTCTTTCATATAGTTTTGCAGGTTTGTATGGGGTGTCTATTGCTGCTGCTGGTATGATGGCAACAACAGCTATGCAGTTAGCGATTGACGCTTTCGGACCAATTGCTGACAACGCAGGTGGTATTGCAGAAATGTCTCAATTACCATCAGAAGTACGTGGACGTACTGATAATCTTGATGCAGTAGGTAACACAACCGCTGCAACCGGAAAAGGATTTGCGATTGCTTCTGCGGCTTTGACATCATTAGCATTGTTTGCTGCTTTCGTAGGCATTGCAGGTATCAGTGCAATTGATATCTACAAAGCTCCGGTATTGGCAGGTTTGTTTATCGGTGGTATGATTCCATTTATTTTCAGTGCCCTTTGTATTTCGGCAGTAGGTAAAGCAGCTATGGAAATGGTAAACGAAGTTCGCCGCCAGTTCCGTGAAATTCCGGGTATTATGGAATACAAAGCTGAACCTGAATATGAAAAATGTGTCGCAATTTCTACTCAAGCATCAATCAAACAAATGATTTTACCAGGCGCTATTGCGCTTATAGTGCCAGTATTGGTAGGTTTTGGTTTTAAAGGTGTTTTTGAAGGTACTTCATCGGCCGAAATCCTTGGTGGTTTATTAGCAGGTGTAACGGTATCAGGGGTATTGATGGGCATGTTCCAGTCAAATGCCGGTGGTGCATGGGATAACGCAAAAAAATCATTCGAAAAAGGCGTTGTAATCGATGGAGAAACCTATTACAAAAAATCAGAACCACATAAAGCATCTGTAACCGGCGATACAGTTGGTGATCCATTCAAAGATACTTCTGGCCCATCAATGAATATTCTGATTAAATTGATGTCAATCGTTTCTCTGGTTATTGCTCCTTATATTGCTGTAAAATCAACCTCTATTGCAATCAATGAGCCAAGTGGCCAAGTTGTAGAGTCAACATTACCGATAAGCATCAATAAACAATTATCCTCTGGCGTTACTCTGAACTTTGTTGAAGGAGGCATAGAAGATCAGTTAATCAGATTTATCGAGGACTCAAGTCAGGAAGCAGGTAAAGACAACTGGTTCAACTTCAAAGATTTGAACTTTACTTCAGGAAGTGCAACAATTGATTCATCTTCAATGAATGAAGTAGAAAATATCGCTGAGATTCTGAAAGCTTACCCAAATGTAAACATTAAAGTAGGTGGATATACTGATAGCGAAGGAGACGATGCAAAAAACCTGAGATTATCTGGCGATAGAGCAAGTGCTGTCAAAGCTGCTTTAGTAGGATCAGGCATTGCAGATGCTCGCTTAGAATCTGAAGGTTATGGAGAACTACATCCGGTGGCTTCAAATGATACTGAAGACGGAAGAGCGCAAAACCGCAGAATTGCCGTTAGTGTTCGTAAGAAATAATTAATCGATAGTATTTTAGCGGCCTTCGGTAAATTATTATCGAAGGCCTTTTTATTTAATTCCTTTGGATGATAAATATTTGAGAATTGATAAAATTGGTTTTACAGAATTATATGTATTTTGTAGGCATATATTTTTGAATAGACATAATGAACTATTATACTCTTGCTATAGCATTTATATCAACCAATGTTAACCTTTACACCTTATTAATCTATGAAGTACTTTGAAGGGAATGGAGCCACTCTTATGGTAGACGAATATAGAGTGTTAATT
>CBIHRH010000450.1:0-4808 GCA_966212365.1 uncultured Emticicia sp.
TCGCTTCTGCTAAAACCTATAAAGAAGTCCCGTTCTATTATCGTTTAATCAGATATTTAAAACTGCACAAGGTTTTGCCTGCTAAACTTTTGAAGCTTCATACCGTTGTGAGTGACTGGTTCTTTGGAGTAAAAGCTAACGAGCATAGAGAAATGCTTTCTGCAATACTCAATGACTTAGATGAAGATTTTTTGAAATGGGCGATTGATAAAATTGTTTGTTGGAAAAACCAAACTATCCAAGCGAATATTATTCATATCCATGGAGACAATGACCGCATTCTACCTTTTCATTTTGTTAGTGCTGACTTTATTGTAAAAGGTGGTGGGCATTTTATGACGGTAACTCAAGTAAAAGAACTTAGCGAAATACTCCATAATGGCCTTAAATAAAGGTTAATTTAAATTTGACTTGTCTTCTTTTTAATGATTTTTGATTATGATTTCAAACCTGCCTAATGTCTTATTCTCTTAATTTGAAATTTAGCTAAAAGAGAGAGCTTTTCTAATCTGAACAAACTCTATTTCAATAATGAAAGTTAGAATAGAAACTGTAAAATCTTATTATTTATAAAAGTCACTATCGTCCAGGCAAATGTAATAAAGTAGAATTCATTCCAAAAGAAGACCTCAAACCATTTAAAGGATTTACTCCAACGCTCAATTTTCGCTTTCTGATGAATAAGTATTAAAATTGAATACAAAAAAGTAATAAAATATAGCAAATACCCTGAGGATTTAACTAATACTTGTACATTATTTAAATTTTCTACTTTACTAATAGATATAAATGCAATACCACCTAAAATTGCAAAAATTGTTTTTGTGTAAAATTCAAAAACTACGTAAGTAGCTTTATTATGATATTCAATTTGTGAACTTAGTAATTCTGGAGTTAATTTTCTCCAGTCATTTTTCCTTTTACCAGTTTTGTCGAACTCTCTGTTTCTACAAAGGATTAGAAAAACTATAGTTATAATTGCAGATATAATAAATGCTATGGTGCTTGATAAAATCATTGAAAATATTTTTTTTCAATTCCAATTCATAAATATACGAAAGTTTTGTCCAGAGAAAAGTTTTTTGATTTTTTTGTCGCGATTATGAAATTAACTCTTGTCAACCTCATTTATTTAATTTCTAATATCTTTAGGCAACTTCATTTTTGAGATTTATGCAGCTATGTTCAAATAATATCTATAAATTTCGACTATCCTAAACCAATAATAGCCTTGCAAACAGCTATAACAAATATCTATTTGAATTCAGTTAAAGTATTATGCCCTAATGTCACAGACGAGGAACTTTCACAGTTTGCTCCTAAACTCACTATTAAAGAATTAAAAAAGAAAGAGATCTTTCTTCATTCAGGTAAAATTCAAAAAGAAATTGGATTTATAACTGGCGGGCTTGTCAGGTCCTTTTTCGTCAACCAAGCTGGAGATGAAATAAATGTCGGCTTTTACGCTGAAGGCGATTATGTGACACATTATCCTGCTTTCATTACTCAAAAACCAGTCAGATATACCATCCAATGCTTAGAACCTACCAACTTGGTATGTTTATCCTATGAAAATATGCAGTGGATTTATGAAAACCTGACTGGCTTTGAAAGATATGGACGATTAGTGGCCGAAGAAATCTTAAAGAGACAACAAGCCCGCATAGAAAGTTTTATCTTCGAAACAGCAGAAGAACGCTATCTTGATTTTATTAAATATCACCCGACACTCTTCAACAGAGTATCACTCTCTCATCTTTGCAGCTTTCTTGGCATAGAAAGACAATCGCTTACACGCATCAGGCAAAAATTAGCAGGCAAATAAGATTGACACATTTGTGTCAGGTACGCCTCCCGTTTACAACCCAACTTTGCAGTATCAAATTAATAGATACGGCAATGAAAAAGAATATCTTACTCATATTAGGGCACCCATCAGACAACTCGTTATGTAATGCATTATTGGATGCTTATCAAAAAGGCGCAGCGGGCTCAGATGCTAGCTGTAAAACCTTATACATATCTCAACTGAAATTTGATGTAAATCTTTCAGACGGATATAAAAAGGGTGAAGCTATGCAACTGGAAGAAGATTTGGTTGCCTCACAAGAATTAATCAAATGGGCTGACCATGTTGTATTAGCTTATCCAAACTGGTGGGGTTTTATGCCTGCCATTACCAAAGGCTTTTTCGACAGAATATTTCTACCAGGCTTTGCTTTCAAAAACCATTCAGGAAAAAACTTCCCTGAAAAACTTTTAGCTGGAAAAAGCATCCGGGTAATGGTAACCATGGATACACCGAAATGGTGGTTCTACCTCATTTACCGGGCCTCACAATACCAGATTCTGAAAGACATCATCTTCGGATACGTAGGATTTGATCCAATCAGGTTCTCAACTTTTGGTTTCGTCCGAAAATCAACTGCAGAACAAAGGAGCAAATGGTTGAAGGAAGTTGAGCAGTTAGGTAAGCAACTAAAATAAACGACAGCATCAACAAACTAAAAATAAAAACCGGAATAGCCGAACACCGCTATACAAAGTAGGCATCAACAAATAAAAATAATAATACAATGAAAAAAATAGTTTTAATGCTCCTATCAGGAGCAACATCGCTTTTCGCTTTTGCATCATGTACAAAAGATGATACTGCACCAGCCCAATCACAAACATACGTATTGGTACACGGGGCCTGGCAGGCACCCTATGTTTGGGATGCCGTAAAAACCGACCTGATTAAACAAGGTAACAAATTAATAGTAGTAGAATTACCCGGGCATGGTGCCGACAAAACAGCACCACATTTGCTGAGCTTAGATGTTTATAGGGATAAAGTAATTGAATCAATTGCGAAGCTAAATGGAAAAGTAATATTGGTTGGGCATAGTATGGGAGGGATGGTCGTATCGGCAGTTGCAGAAAAAATACCTTCAAAAATCAGCAAACTGGTTTATATCGGAGCCTTTTTACCCGCTAACGGTCAAGCCTTGGTTGACCTGGCTTTTTCAGATCCAAACTCAAAATTAGGCCCACAGCTAGTACCATCAGCCGACCAGTTAACGATTGATGTAAAACGAGATAGTCTGACCTATCTCTTTATTAACGATGGTGCACAGACTGTTAAAGACAAAGTAATTATTAATTATAGAGCTGAGCCAGCCATACCATTAGCGAATAAAGCAGTTCTGACCGACGCCAACTTCGGAGCTGTAGAAAAGGTTTATATTAAAACCTTACAGGATGTAGTGGTAAGCCCGTCGTTGCAAGACAGAATGATTGCGGCAGCCGGCATCAAAATGGTTTATCAGGTCAACACAAGCCACTCTCCATTTTTATCTCAACCACAATCAATTACCGATTTATTGGTGAAGATTGGACAATAAAGATTTAATAGAAGTAAGAATTAATTTGAACCGGCCAGTTGCAATTAATCAATTGGCCAGTTTTTCAATTTTAGAATTTAACATAAAATAATTCTCCTATTGTCTTTCAAAAAGAAATTATGAATTTTACCAGATATTCTATAAATTCAACAGTTTTTCAACCTTATATAAAAATTAACCTATCCAATCGATACTCATGAAGAAAATACTACTTCTCCTGTGTTTCAGTATTTATGCATTTGCCCAGAAAAATACCTCTCTGCCACGAAGCACACCCGAAGCCGAAGGTGTATCAAGTGAGGGTATCATTCAGTTTTTAGAAGCTGCATCCAAAAGCAAGCACGAGTTTCATAGTTTTATGATTGTGCGCCATGGCAAGGTGGTATCAGAAGGCTGGTGGAATCCTTATCGTGCCGATTTAAAACATACCATGTATTCATGTAGTAAAAGTTTTACAGCCACAGCAGTGGGCTTTGCAGTAGCTGAGAAAAAGCTTACGGTCAATGATAAAGTAATTTCTTTCTTCCCCAATGATTTACCTACTATTGTAAGCCCAAATCTAGCCGAATTGAAAGTAAAAGATTTGTTGAGCATGAGTGCCGGACAGGTACCTGACCCAACAGGGCCCGTGGCAGTAAGTGATAATTGGGTAAAAACTTTTCTGAGTACGCCGATTGTAAATGCGCCCGGAACAAAATTCTTATACAATTCTGTAGCAACCTATATGCTTTCAGCCATTGTGCAGAAAGTAACAGGTGAAAAGATTGTAGATTATCTGAAACCAAGATTATTTGACCCGTTAGGCATTGAGGGCATTGATTGGGAAGTTAGTCCTCAGAGAATTAATACCGGTGGTTGGGGATTAAGAGTAAAAACCGAAGATATGGCAAAATTCGGTCAATTATTCCTGCAAAAAGGCATGTGGAAAGGCAAGCAGATTTTACCTGCTTCATGGGTAGAAGAAGCTTCAACCATGAAAATCATGCAAGACCCAGGTGCCTCACAAGCTAAAAAAGATTCAAGCGATTGGCTGCAAGGATATTGCTACCAGATGTGGCGTTGCCGCAACAATGCTTATAGAGGTGATGGTGCAAACGGACAATTTATTATTGTTATGCCAGACCAGGACGCAGTAGTTTTATTAACAGCTGAGGCACCTGATATGCAATCAGAAATAAATCTTGTTTGGAAATATATTCTTCCGGCTTTCAAACCTAAAAAACTACCTGCTAACCCAAAAGCGTTAGCGAGTCTGAAAGAGAGAGTAAGCCAGTTAGCCTTGGCGATCACTCAAAAAAGTGCTACTTCCTCTCTGGAAGCTAAGATTTCAGGTAGAACTTTTGGTGTAATAGCTAAAGATAGAACATTAGAGAATATAGGCCTTGAATTCAAAAATAATGTCTGTTACTTAAGTTTAAAAAC
>CBIHRH010000451.1:0-4806 GCA_966212365.1 uncultured Emticicia sp.
TCAACCAACGAGCCCAACCAGTGTTTCTGTTAATAATACAGCGATATGTTCGGGTACAGCAGTTTTATTAAGTGCAACTTGTGCCACCGGAACTATTACCTGGTATAATACGGACACAGGTGGTTCGGCCATTGGCACAGGCACAAGTTTAAGCCAAAACCCGTCAATAACAACTACTTATTATGCATCCTGTAAAAATGGCTCATGTGAGAGTAGCAGAGTAGTTACCAATCAGGTTGTAGTAACCACACAACCGACTGATCCGACAAGTGTATCGGCTAATAAAACAGCTATTTGTAATGGCACCTCAGTTTCTCTGACCGCAACTTGTACTACCGGAACAATCAACTGGTATAACGTATCAAGTGGAGGAAGTGCTCTCGGAACAGGAACAAATCTAAGCCAAAGTCCGGCTGTAAATACTACCTATTACGCTGCTTGCGAAAACGGTACTTGTCTTAGCAATCGTGTTCCTATTGCTGGTGAGATAGTTGTAACTACTACACCCGCAACGCCAAGTGTTTCTGTAAGTAAAACGTCTATTTGTCTTGGTGCGAGCATAACACTGACTGCCACCTGTGTTACGGGGACTCCCGTTTGGTATACCCAACCCAATGGTGGAACAACCATTGGTACAGGAAGTCCTCTGACCCAGAGTCCCACTGTCAATATATATTATTATGCTGCCTGTAAAGATGGGATTTGTGAAAGTGGCAGAAGAGGTACTAGTCTGGTAACAGTGAATGCACAGCCCACTACTCCAACCAATGTTTCAACCGATAAAACAACGCTTTGTACAGGTGAGAGCATTACCCTATCTGCCACTTGTAGTATCGGCACAGTAAACTGGTATGTATCAACCAATGGAGGCACAGCTAATACCGGAGCAAGTATCGGTACAGGCAGTAGTCTTGTACTTAATCCAACGGTAGCTGATACATATACCTATGTAGCAGAGTGTAAAACAAGTGCTTGTATCAGTGAAAAAGTAGGTACCAACGAAGTGCTCGTAAAAGCCACACCTAATAAACCTGTCATTTCAGGTGCAGCAGAAATATGCGCTGGAGAGAGTTTAACGCTCAATGCCTATTCTAGTAATACTTTTTCAGATATTCCCACCTATTATTGGTCAGGTGGCCTTTCAGGCAGTAGCATCACTGTTTCACCAACAACCACTAAATCTTATCGGTTATTAGGTAGTTTTAATGGTTGTAATAGCGACTCATCAGATGTGTTCACCTTAAGCGTTAACCCCATACCATCTGCACCGGCACTTACGGCGACCAAAACCACTATCTGTGCGGGTGATTCTGCGGTTCTTACCGGGCAATGCACTTCCGTTAGTGACGTATTCAAATGGAAAATTGCTCAATTGCGGACAAGTGCTGCCATTAACCAATCTGATATTGGAGTAATGACAGTGAAAACAACCGGAACTTATAAAGCCTGGTGCGAATCAACTAAAGGTTGCAAAAGTACGGAAGCCAGTATCAGTATTACGCAGGATACTGATTGCAACGGACAAAACATTATCGTTATCAGCCCTGATAAACCAGTAATTTGTCCGAATACCTCTATTACCCTTTCTGCTACTGGTTGTACTGGTTCGATTACCTGGTCTGATGGAACAACTACGAAAACCGGTACATCCGCTGCTTTTACCCCAACTGTAAATACTACCTACACGGCCCAATGTAGTGCTGGAGGAACAGCTACGGTTGTTGTGAAAATCGCAACGGCTGATTTGATTGTAGGAAGTGATATCACAACCGGAACTAGTACTGAAAAAGCAACGAAGTCAATAGAATCAGAGAAGAAGATTGGGGCAGAGGATATTACACCCGGTGCAAATGTCATTTATGAATCTGGAGGAGCCATCATTCTGAAACCGGGCTTTGTGGTTGAAAAAGGGTCTGTATTCAAAACAGAAATAAGGACCTGTAATTAAACAGCAGTTTTTTGAAGAAAGGAATCTGAACTATATTTTAGAGAGAAGCGTATCATATCTGAAAAGGATGATACGCTTCTCTATGCAAAAAATGCCGGGCGTAATTTTTATCGGTATGAATGTAAATCTTCATTTCATATCGAAAATTATCATCGTACACTTTGCCTTCCTTCAATAATATCTCCGATATTTGTCTTGCTTCAAAACCTACCTGTTCAGCATGGAAAAAATTAACTGGGGAATTATCGGTTGCGGCGATGTGACCGAACTCAAAAGTGGCCCCGCTTTTAATAAAGTACCTAATTCATCATTAATAGCTGTGATGCGTCGCGACGCTGCCAAGGCAGAAGATTATGCCCGCCGACACGAGGTGCCTAAATGGTATAGTGATGCCCAGCAACTGATTGATGACCCGGAAATTAATGCAATTTATGTAGCTACGCCACCTTCTACGCATGAAGAATATACCCTTGCTGCAATCAAAGCCGGAAAACCGGTCTACGTTGAGAAACCGATGACAGGCGATTATGCCTCGGCTATTCGTATGGCAGAGACCGCCAGAGATAAGAATATCAAACTGGTAGTAGCGCACTATCGTCGCGAACAACAGAGATTCAAAAAAGTAAAGCAATTGATTGCAGAAAAGGTCATAGGTGATATACGATTGGTAAGGCTTGAATTAGCCAAAACTCCTTTAACTCCCGAAGAATTTGCAGACCCTAAAACGGCCTGGCGTATAGACCCCTCTATAGCAGGTGGAGGCTTATTCAATGATCTTTCTCCGCATCAATTAGATCTGATGTATTATTTCTTTGGTGAAGTGGGAAAAGTAACAGGCCTGGCTACTAATCAGGGAGGCTTTTATAATGCTGATGATATGGTAATAACCAATATCCTGTTTAAAAGTGGTGTTGTTTTTAACGGAACCTGGTGCTTCAATGCCGGTAAAGCAGCAGATTACTGCGAGATTCAAGGTACCAAAGGCAAAATAAGCTTTACGGTTTTTAGTACAGATAGTATCACTGTCGAGATAGATGGCAAAGCCGATGTGCTTACATTTGACCCACTTTTGCACGTGCAACAACCCATGATTGAAGCAGTAGTAAAATATTTCCTGGATAAAGGGCCGAACCCCGATAGTGGCTTTGAAGGTGCCGAAGTAATGCGATTGATTGAGGCTTCTATTCGGGGATAAGAATTAATATCAAATTGTGAAACATTGAATCCCTGATGTATTTTGTGGAGAAAGATATTATTTGCCACAGTGTACACCAACTACACTTCCTCTGACTTTCAATGCCAGGCATGCCCACAATATCTGCATTGATGTGCAAAGGGGAGTACGAGCCAGTTGATGACATTCCGGGCAATTATTGAAGTAGACTTTATCTGCATAATTTTTAAGGATATAAGCAGCCACTCTCTCCTTAAAAGCCTCATGTCCTTGTCGATGGAGTTCATTTAAGTCCTGGTCAGGATTAATAAAACCCCGCTTAATTAAGGTGTCTTTTATAGTAAAGAAAGGCAGAAAATCATTGTTGCTTTTTAGCCGGTTCAATACATAAAAGATAGACAAACGCTCATCATCTGGCAATACACGCAGAAAATAATCAATAATATATCTGACCTTCTCCTGAGTCATTCTCACTTCATTTTTTAGTCTTTATCGAAAAGTTGTTATTCATAAGATTCTCTTTGCACTTATATCAAAAAAACTATTCCAGTTTCAGTTCTTTCGTATCGAAATTATACCTATTGCCTACTATTTGCTTCATGGCTGCTTTCATCTCCTCCAGTTTCTCAGGATTTGCCAGTGCCAGATTCTTTTGCTCGGCAGGATCGGTCTTCAGATTAAATAATTGATATTGAGACGAGTTGCCCAATTCAATATTTACTTCTTTCGATACAGGATTACCTTTGTGAGGTGGAATCATTACCCAGTCTCCTTTTCTGAAAGCTAATCGGTTCGATGCCTCCAATACTAAATTGTCACGTCCTTTTTTTGATTGCCCTAAGAAAGTATTGAGTAAATCCTGGCTATCAGCAGATGGGCTTTTTTGTCCGACTAATTTGGCGAATGAGGCCAGAAAATCAATCTGACAGATAATAGCATCAGATACCTGTGGTTTGATTCTGCCTTTCCAGTAGGCAATAAAGGGTACTCTGGTGCCGCCTTCATACAAACTATATTTCCCGCCACGTAGCCCTCCGGTTGGTGTGTGCCTACCATTCATTTCTACAGCGCCATCTAAATACCCATCATTTAAAACAGGCCCATTATCACTTGATAGTATCACCAAAGTATTTTTGTCTAAGCCGGTTTCCTGCAATTTTTTCATAATTTCACCCACACACCAATCGGCTTCCAGAATTACGTCACCTCGTGCTCCTAAACCGGATTTACCAACAAAACGTGGGTGCGGCGAACGTGGTACGTGTGGTTGGTGCAAACCATAATACAAAAAGAAAGGTTTGTTCTGATGGCTATCAATAAAACTAAGTGATTGTTGCAGGAAAATATCCGCCATATCTTCATCATGCCATAGAGCCGATTTGCCACCTTTCTGAAACCCGATTCTCGGGATTCCGTTATGCACGCTCATATTATGCCCATGTTCCCATTTTTGTTTCGTCATCAGCTCCGGATTTGTCAGAGCAGTTGGTTCTCCATCAAAATTTTTAGCATAACTCACCAGAAGGGGGTCGTTTAAACCAAGCCCCACAACCTTACGATTCTCAATAAAAACAGTGGGCACGCGGTCGGTCGTGGCAGCCATAATATAGGAGTGGTCAAAGCCTACATCATTCGGTGTCAACGATAATTCTTTATTCCAGTCAATATTACCCTGGCCTATTCC
>CBIHRH010000452.1:0-4802 GCA_966212365.1 uncultured Emticicia sp.
AAATACACAGCAAGTGGCACATTGGGCAATAGCAGTATTTTTGATAATACCCAGGGAGTGGGCATCGGTTCTACAGCTCCCGGCATCAACACGCTGAAAGTCAGCAAGGATATTTCAACTTCAGGGCTTGGTGGAGGAGTAGCGATAGGTATTCGGTCAGATGGTGAAGTAGCTGCAGACGTTAACGCTACAGCCTATTATTTCCGTTCTGATGCCAGTACAGCCGCAGCAGTTACTAATGTGATGCATTATTCCGCCAACCAATCTACTTTCGGAGGCACAGTCGGGACTCAGATGGGTTTTTATGTGGATGCACTTTCAAATGCTACCGCTAATATAGGTTTCAGGGGAAATATTGCCGCCGCAGCCACCAACTGGAATCTCTATATGTCGGGCACAGCCAGCAATTACCTGAATGGTAACTTAGGGATTGGGGCAACCTCTCCAACAACTCGATTATCTTTGGGTACATTCTGGAATAGCAGTGCCGAAACGGTAGGAATCAACTTATCTGAAGGAAGTCTTTCCGGAGGATTACCAGCGTATGGTTTTGGTTTTGGCCCGGCCAGTACGGAGGGTTATGTGAACTATCGATCCGGCACAGCAAGTAGCTCGGCCTTTGGACATAAGTTCTTCGTCAACAACATTGAGGTAATGAGGGTCCGTGGAGACGGGAACTTTGGTATTGGCACAAGCACACCGATTTATAAATTAGATGTAAATGGCAATGCGAGGCTTACTTCTACCCTTATTATTACGGGTGCAATCGCTAATGGAAACACAGTTGCTTATTTCGACAACAACAATACTACTACCGATCAGAGCTATGGTTTACTGGTAGATGCAGGAACTTCTGCTAATGACTATATCTTAAAATTAAGAAATGCCTCCGCCACTGAAATGTTGGTTGTAAATGGAGTAGGCACTATAGGAATCGGAACGCCATCTCTAGCAAACATCATTGTAAGAATAGGTAAAGTTATAAACAGTAGTAACGGATACGGATATGGAATATATACAGAAGGACAAATACAGTCTGGAGTAACTACCGGAATTTACTATAACACAGGTGCGGCAGTAGCTTCAACTGCGAATGTAACCTCGCTGATTCATTATGCCTCACAGCAAGGCACCTTCTCAGGGCCGGTTACAGCTCAATATGGTTTCTATGCCGGCAGTAGTCTGACAGGCGCCATCAACAACTATGGTTTTTATGGAGCCCTTGCAAGTGGGGACTGGAATCTCTATATGGCAGGAACAGCCAGCAATTACCTGAATGGTCGCCTTGGGATTGGCGCAAATGTCTTAATTGACCGGAACTTTCAATTGGCATTACCTATTACCGGGAATACTACGGCCTATGGTATGCTAAGCAACGGGCAGGTACAATCGGGTGTGACAGGTCAGGCACACCAGTTTTTCTCACAAGCGAATACGGCAGCTGATGTCACCTTAAGTACCTATGCACACTACACGGCCATACAGGGGGTTATCAACGGAAGTATAACTTATCAGAATGGTTTCCATGTACCATCATTAACAGGAGCAACCAATAACTTTGCCTTCAGAGGAAGTGTTGGAAATGCCACAGGTGCCTGGAATCTATATATGGACGGTTCGGCCAATAACTTTATTGGAGGAAAGATAGGCATTAATACACTTTCTTTAACCGACAGAAATCTTGCATTAGCTTTACCACTTTCGTCAACTACTCCTTTTAGCTTTTTCAATTATGGGACCGTACAAACAAGTACAACAAGTGCTTTTTTGAATTATTCACAGTCAAATATAGCCGCTGGTGCAACTGTTAATCAGTTCTATCACTACATAGCGAGCCAAGGCACTTTATCTGGCAATATCTCAAACCAATATGGTTTTGTAGCGAGTTCAGCATTAACAGGTGCCACCAACAATTACGGTTTTTACGGTGGTCTCGAAGCCGGCACAGGGATGTGGAATTTGTATATGGCGGGGAGCGCTAGTAATTATTTGGGGGGGCAAACACTAATTGGCACTATTAACTCAATCACAAAACTCACTGTTGCCGACACCACAGCACCAATAGTTTCTATTAATAGAATTGGTGTAGGTTATGGTATAATTGGAATTAGTGGTGGTACTAATGGCTCAGCAGGTGATATGTACTTCGACATGGGGCAAGCTTCTGGAGGTTATTTCTTTAGAACTCGTAATGCAAGCAACACAATAATTACTGCTTTAGGAATTGACAGAAACGGCAACGTAGGAATAGGCACATTTGCACCAGAAGCAAAACTCGACGTAGTTGGCGATGTGGTCTTATCCGGAACAACAGGTACCAACAATCTCTTCATGAAGAATGGTAATATCGGTAGCTTTATTCATATCGATTTCCCGGAGGTGACTAATAATACGGCTAACCTCCGGTTATTCAGATTGACAAATACTACTGGTAATAGATTATTTACTATTTTCAAAGGTGATGGCACTGCCAATACACAACATCAATTCAATGCTGATGGTAGTTCTTATATTCATGCGCTAAATGGTAACCTTGGCATTGGTACATCTACTACGCCAACAGCCAAACTCCACGTTTATAATGGCGGTTTAACTGGTGCCACGCCCATTATAGATCTGGAGGCTAATGGCACAGGTGGACGCCCGTACCTGCGATTCAAAGCCGAGGGTTCAAACTACGGCTATTTCGGATATGGTGGAGCAGGAAATGCTATGGGCATGATGAATTATCAAAACAATTCCGTGTCTATTGGTACAAATAATGTCTTTTACATGACCATGCTTGCCGATGGTAAAGTGGGTTTTGGGAATAGCATCACACCTAGTACCGACGTACATATTTCGGGTGTAGGTATTAAACAACTAAGGTTACAGTCAACAGACAGTGCAGCTATAATGACTGTTTATGGTTCTACTTACGGGCAGTTGTTGAGTCAAAATGATTTATACCTTTCTGCGGGTGTTTCATCTGGTAAAGTTATTTTCCAAAGTAGTGGTGTTACACGAGGTCTAATTACTGCGACAGGTGATATGATCTTATCAAGTAGTGTTCTTACACCTGTCAGCAGATTAGATGTAGATGGAACACTTACCCTGAGAAGTGGTTCAACTGTCGCTAACTCCATCACAGGTGGGGTGAGTGTAAACGGTACAGCCCGTAGTATGCAAATCACGTATAATTCAAGCACTACCACTGAGGGTATTCTGTTCAAAAACATTAATCCCACCCCAAATCTGAACCTGTTGTTTCTGAGAGGAGATGGTAACGTTGGTATTAATACAATCACTCCTGAATATAAACTTGATGTCAACGGCTCTGCCCGATTTACTGAAAACGTAATTGGAGAAGCCGCTCCTACTGATGCAGATCACTTTGTAAATAAAGCTTATGTCGATAGCCGTTCTGCTATCAAAAGGGGTGAAACCGTCAAAACAATATCTTTAACCAATATTACACTTTCAGGAACACAAACTGTTAACGATGTCGCATTGGTTGTGGGTGATTTAATATTAGTTGCCGGACAAAGCACTGCTGCTAACAATGGCGTGTATGTAGTTGCTTCTGGAGGCTGGACCAGAAGTACTAACAATGATTCAGAAGATGAAATAAAAGGAGCTTATCACCTGATTACTGCGGGTACGTATGCTAATCAACGGTATATTAACACTAATACATCAACCATTACTGTTAATACAACCGCCATTAGTTATGCACTTGACTTTGGCGCAGAAACTGACCCTGTCTGGACAGCCTTCAAGACAACCCAGGATATTACACCTGCTCGCATTTCTCAATGGAACGCTACTTATAGTTGGGGGAATCATGCCAGTGCCGGTTATGCAATGGCTGGAGCTGTTTCAGGAACAACGGGCTATCTTGCCAAATTCACCGCAGCCGGAACAGTAGGTTCAAGCCTTATCTACGACAATGGAACAAATATAGGAATTGGCACAAATACGCCGAATAACACGTACCTGTTAGACATCGATGGTAACGCACTTACGACAAGCCTTAATGTTGGAACAGTTTCACTAAATGTAGGCATCTTTAATTATATGGGAACCTCTCCACGTATAGCCACTATCGTAAATGGGACACTTGATATTTTTGCACCAAACTTATATTTCTATACCAACGGAGATATACAAATGGCCAGACTCAACAGTTCCGGCCTAAAAATAGGAACCGGTACTGCCGCCTATAACTTAGATGTAACAGGTAATGTGGCTTATAATGGTTCGCTTTATGTTGGTAATCCTTCACTTGGTGTTCCTTTTTCGAATGGTACCAGCGGGCAGTTTTTAAGAAGAACTACTGTGGGCGGCTCAACTGCTATCAACGAATGGAAAACGCTGGCCGTGGCAGATATTTCTGATATTACTACAGCCTATCAGGCCAAACTATCAGGTACAGGTTTTGTAAAAATATCAGGCACTACCATCAGTTATGATAATAATACCTATCTTACTACCTCGGCTACTACTACCAACATTGCCGAGGGTACTGGCCTCTATTTTACCACTGCACGAGTATTAGCAACGGCTTTAACGGGCTACACAGTTGGTACGAATACAGCTATAGCTGCTACTGATACTATTTTGCAGGCATTCCAGAAATTACAGGGACAAGTGAACAACCGTCTGATTTTAGGAGGTAATGCCGCTGGTATAGCAATCATTATCGGAACAAATGATAACTTTGATTTCTCATTAGAAAGAAACAATATAACACAGATAACACTTAAAAGTACTGGCCCTGAATTTGCCACCGACGTCGACTTTAAAGGTAAACTCAAACTCAA
>CBIHRH010000453.1:0-4802 GCA_966212365.1 uncultured Emticicia sp.
TTGGTTATTTTTTTACGTAAAATCAATAAAAAAATAAAAGTTTAAACAGTTTCATAAACAAATAAGCCCATTGATCTTCATCAATGGGCTTATTTGTTTATGTAAATCTGTCAATTCCCCTTAATAATCTTTCGACCTACAACCCTATCTCCTATTTTAATTTTCAATACATACACTCCATCCGGCACTGATTCCAGATTGATTACTTCATTAAATGAATGACCAGGCTTATTCTCTTCCGATTTCATGAGCATTTTACCGGCAACATTGAAAAGCTGAAATCCAAATCTTTCGGGTATCACAGTCTCAACTGTTAGCTGACAAATACCCTGCGTCGGAACGGGATACAACTTAATTTCTGCTCCGGCTAATTCTTCATTGCCAAGAATAATAATCTTTATCTCTGCTTTGCCACTTACTGTTCCTACCCCACAATCATTTTTGACTGACGTCAATTCGTAGACGGTTGTTTGCAAAGGTTTTACCGCAAATTCGAATGGTGTTTTGTTGGCTACAAACTCCTGATTATTGGTTAATTTAATTGTCCAGGGCGGTAATGATGTAAAATCAACTTTAATTCTGGTTGAATCTCCGCTAATGAGTTCTTTATTGCCGCTGATGAGGGCCGTTATGCGTTCTTTATTTTCTTTTAGAGCTATACTATTGCTCATCTGTCCACAATTTTCTCTTTCTATCCATACTTTAAATGAGCCAACTGCCGCAACCTTGATAGTCTGTGTTGCATTGTTTTCAAAAGGTCGATTATCTTTTAGCCAGGTGTAGGAAAAATCACCTTGCGGAGCGCCCAAAGTAGCATACTTATTAATACATACAATTAAACTATCCTGATTTGGAGTTAAGGTTTTAGGTATATTTACCTTCAATTCTTTTGTATCGACCATTATTGAATCACTGCCAGAACACTCACCATTTTTAACTGTTAGTTTATAAATCCCTCCTTTTATAACATCTTGTTGTGTTGATCTTCCTATAGTTTTCCCATTTAATTGCCAGTCATAAGAAAAAACATTAATTGAATTACTGACCTGTAAATTATCAATTATGGTACTAATCTGAACACGTAATGATTGTGAGGTATCACTACATATTGGCCAGAATTTTGTAATTTTAGGATACAATTTTTTAAATTGAACTTTTATAGGGTTTGATAAATAGCTACAACCTGAGCCCGTTTGCGTTTCTAATTGATATATACCTGATTGTTTGGCTGATATTATATAATCTTTAGCATTAGGCAAATCCATACCATTGAACTTCCATTGATGCCTGGGTTTATATGTACTGCCCCAATTACTTCCTGAAATGAACAGACTATCAGCACAGACAACGGAGCTTTTAAAATCCTTTATTTCATAATTAACTATCTTGTCCTTAAATACTACTTCAACAGTATCAGAATATGCAGTGCAAACTTTTGTACTATTGGGTATAGTAAAATTCAGGATTGCATGATACTTACCTGCTTCTTTTATTTTAAAATTCTCAAAATAGCCTGACTCAGTAAAAAGTTGACCATCTCTATAAATCTTAGCTTTTGGAGAATCTTTTAAAAAATCATTACTCCACCAAACGCTCGTTGTTACTTCTTCGCCAATACAGTATTCTTTATAATCAATATTAAAATTTACTAATCTGGGTCTAGTATATTTAACAATTATTGAATTAGAAAATGTGATACAATCTCCACGAACTATTTTCAGCCTATACTTTCCCGCTTCTTTAACTTTGAATTTGTAGCTTGTAGCCGATGGTATATCAATATTATCTTTTTGCCATTGCAGAGATATACCTTTGCTAGAAGCATTAGAATACATAGAATTAAGTAAGTCAAAATCTAAACCCTCGCAAATTTCAGCTACTCCATTTTGAGTCCAATTGATAGGAGAACTATTTATTTCAGGAGATGCTACAGTAAGTCTTTCATTATTCGATCTGGCCTGACATGACCCTTGACTTATTTTAAGCGTATAATCACCCGCTTGCTTTGCTATATATAAGTTTTCTGTAGCGCCCGGTATATTTTTTTCATTTAATTGCCATTGATATTGAAAATCTCCAATCCCTCTGAAATAAGATGTCAGGTGAGTTGAAATACTATCACAAATATTAAAACTGTTAAACCTTGCACTTATTTGTGGTGATTCAATTTCTCCGATTTTTATATCTACATGCCCTTCTAAACTATCTAGTGACATGCATCCTTCGTTTATGACCCGAACATAATAATTACCCGATTCAGTAGCGTAATAAGCATAACCATTAGCATCCGGAATATCCTTTCCATCCTTTGTCCACTGAATTTTATCGTATTTGATACTTGACGGCCATAACTCCATAGGTATTGTACCTGTACAGGCTTTAGTTGCAGCAGGATTAACTTGTACATAAGTATGTATCATTCTTACATTTATTATATTGGACTGGATTTTGGTCTTACGACTTTCAACCATATATCTGTAATAGGGAACATCTGTAGTAAATTTTATCGGGCTTGTCTTGGAGGAATCCATTAATACCTTTTCACCTGTGGCATATAAAAAATACAAAATAAATGTATCATCATCTGGAAAATCTCCATTTAGTGAGAAGCTTAATTCGTTTTCTAAACCCCGGCATAAATTTTTTGAGGGTTTTTCTAATACAATAGTTTGGCAAAAAGTGCTAATTGAACTAAAAAATAGCAGCAGTAAAAAGGTAGTGATTTTCATTAGTCTTAATAAGGAAGGTATCTTCAATAGAACACAGCGTTCATAATACAAAAAAGGTAAATAGTTTTGATATATTAAAAATATTATCGCAACTATTTACCTTTTGTATCCGGGATTATTTTCAATTATCCCAACTTCGCCAGAGCCTCTTCCAAAGCTTTGATTTTAGCTTCGGCATCGGCTAGTTTCTGGCGTTCTTTTTCTATAATTTCCGGTTTGGCGTTTTGTACAAAACGCTCATTAGCCAATTTAGCTTCCGTTGATTTTTTGAAACCTAATGTATAATCCAGTTCTTTGGTAAGATTGGCTTTTTCGGTTTCCACATCAATATTAGACCCTAAGTCAATAGTAAATTCATCGCCTTTTATCACAAAACTGATGCCCTCGGCCTTCTCGTCTACATACTGTATGTCTGAGATATTAGCCAGCTTCTGAATCAATCCTGCTAATGCCTCATAGCGTGCCTTGTTGGTTGTTTTAATGGCTAGTGGCAACGTTTCTTTAGGTGAAATCTGCTTGGCATTGCGAGTATTCCGAACGTTGGAAATGATTTCAGATAGAATCTCAAAATCACCTAAAATCTCTTCATCAATCGCTCCTACGGTTGGGAATGGTGCGATACAGATAGAATCGTTAGCTTCTCTGGTTTTGATATTCTGCCAGATTTCTTCGGTAATAAACGGCATCCAAGGGTGAGCCAATCGCATTAACGCGTCAAATATTTCAAGCGTTGCCTCGTAGGTTTGCTTATCTATTGGCAAGCTTTTACCGTCTACATACGCAGGTTTAATCATTTCAAGGTATTGCGAGCAGAAATCGTCCCAGATAAGTGTATAAGAACTCATCAGGGCATCAGACATTCTGAATTTGTTGTAATGGTCAAGCGTTTCAGCCAATACCTTATTGAATTTCGATTGAAACCATTGAACAGCCTTTGCAGAAGCCGGATTCTGGGTTGCAGTTTCTGAAACCTCCCACCCTTCTACCAATCTGAATGCATTCCAGATTTTGTTATTAAAGTTTCTGCCTTGTTCGATTAGCTTTTCATCATACAATAAATCATTCCCAGCAGGTGAACTGAATAACATACCTGTACGAACACTATCAGCACCATATTGTGCAATCAAATCAAGTGGATCAGGTGAGTTACCCAATTGTTTTGACATTTTCCGGCCTTGTTTATCTCTTACAATACCCGTCAGATAAACGTTTTTGAACGGATAAGTACCTTGGTATTCGTAACCGGCAATAATCATACGTGCTACCCAGAAGAACAAGATTTCAGGGGCTGTCACCAGGTCATTAGTCGGATAATAATACTTAATATCTTCGTTATCAGGATTTTTGAAAGCATCAAAAACAGACATTGGCCATAACCATGAGCTAAACCAGGTATCCAGTACATCTTCGTCTTGCGTTAAATCATGCTCGCTTAGTGCAAAGAGCTGGTATTTATTGCGGGCTATTTTTAATGCCTCTTTTTTATTGGCTGCTACGATACAGGTTCCATCTGGCATATAATAAGCCGGAATACGGTGCCCCCACCAAAGCTGACGGCTGATACACCAGTCTCTTACGTTTTCCATCCAATACTTGTATGTATTTTTGAATTTCGGAGGAATAAACTGGATGGTATCGTCCATTACGTTTTTTAAAGCAGGTTCTGATAAATCTTTCATTTTCAGGAACCACTGCAAAGAAACCTTTGGCTCAATTACCGACCCTGTGCGCTCTGATGTACCAACATTTGACTTATAATCTTCTACTTTTACCAGATTGCCTGATTTTTCTAGTAATTTGATGATTTTTTTACGCGCTACAAAACGGTCTTCTCCTACCAGAATCTGGGCTTTTTCGTTCAGTTTTCCGTCATCTGTTAATATATCAATAACAGCCAGGCCGTGTTTTTGGCCCAGTGCATAGTCATTCTGGTCGTGGGCAGGTGTTACTTTCAAAGCTCCTGTACCAAAATCTACTGTTACATATTCGTCAGCTATAATCTTTACTTCACGATTAATAAGCGGGATTCTTACCGTTTTACCAATTAAATCCTGATAACGCTCATCAGCAGGG
>CBIHRH010000454.1:0-4783 GCA_966212365.1 uncultured Emticicia sp.
ATCCAAATCCTGAAGCCAGAATAGTTGCGGAAGGGCCAACAACTTTTTGTCAGGATAATAATGTAAATCTTGTATCGACCGCTGAGTCAGGTAATTTATGGAATACCGGAATGAGTAACCAACGTATTACGGTTGATAGAAGTGGGGAGTATTTTCTAAAGGTAAAAAACCAATTTGGTTGCGAAAGTATTTCTGAGAAAGTAGTAGTAACGGTTAATCCCAAGCCACAGAAACCAACTGTAAGTGCTGATGGGCCAACTGTTTTTTGTGCCGATACCAGTGTGAATATTGCATCAGATGTAGTTAATGAAATTGCCTGGAATACAGGACAGACAGCACCTCAACTCAGAATTAACAACAGCGGTGATTTCTTCGTGACAGCGAGAAACCAATTTGGTTGTCAGGAAATTTCAAATACGATTTCAATCAAAGTAAACCCAATTCCACCGAAACCAACGGTTACTACTGACGGGCCGACTATCTTTTGTAATGGCGATAGTGTAAATTTATCAACTACGCAAAGCGCTGGTTATATCTGGAACAATAATAGAACAACGCAGAGTTTCAATGTGGGTCTTTCTGGTGTATTCTCGGTAAAAATCCGGGACGAAAATGGCTGCATATCTCCTATATCTGACGAAGTTAGTGTATCCGTAAAAGAGAATCCATTAAGCATAGATATATTTCAGTCGGGGCCTTATACGCTTGAAGCCCTTACTAATGGACAATTTGACTCAAAATTTGAATGGCGAAAAGAAAATGTACTGCTACCTAAAGAAGAGCGAGTGATAAAAGCTAAGGAAACAGGAACATATACGATTAGAGGCTCTATCAATTATTTATTAGATGACGGTACTTCACTTCGTTGTTACTCCAAAGTCTCTGAGCCTTATTTATTCAAAATAGACCCATCTGATGATGGTGCGCGCGTTTTCCCGAATCCTGCTTCAGATGATATAGTGAATGTTGAAACACTTGAAGACCTTGAAGATGTACAAATAGCATTTTATGATATGAGAGGTGCTATTGTACGTGAGTATACGATTTATAAATTTGATTCACGAAAAACGCTGAAGCTGGCAAACCTGCCGATAGGTAAATATATTGTCGATATCAGAAATAAAGAGTATCATGTACTAAAACGTGTTTTTGTTGAACAAAAATAATTTTTTCGCCATTAAATAAAATTTTAATACTATTATCGACCTACCGATGTTGTTATTCTTTGAGGGCATTTGTAAATTTGTTCTCCATGCAATAAATTTTAACCCAGGTATATATGCTTAAGAAGAAATGGTTGGTAATAGTGTGGAGTTTTATTGCTTTTAATACCTACGCCCAAATACAAATTACCTTCCCAGTTTCACGAATTGTTTTTCAGAGAAATAACGGTAATATGGCCAATGTAAATATTACAGGCAGTTATTTCCAACAATTAGACCGTATTGATGCACGCGCTTTTCCTGTTTCTCCAGGCCAAGGTAATGAGGTTGGCTGGACTACCATACAGGATTTCTTAACTACAGGTATTTTCAACGGGTTTCTACAGTTGAGTGGAGGATGGTACAATATCGAAGTAAGAGGAGTTTTAAACGGACAAGTAGTAACATCAACTATACTCGAAAGAGTAGGGGTTGGTGAAGTATTTATTATTGCTGGTCAATCGAATGCTCAAGGTGATCCGAGCTATTCTGGTGGCGCCATTGGAGCCAGTGACGACCGCGTTTCAACCATTGATTATTACGATGCTGCACTGAATGAAAACCAATTACCCTTTCAATTCTCGCATATGGGCAATTTTTCCAGAATCGCACCTTATAATTATGTGCCTTGGTTCTGGGGACGATTAGGTGATAAATTAGCACAAAAATATAATGTTCCGGTTTTATTTTATGGTGCAGGTCTGGGTGGCATCGGTGTAAGTGCCTGGCAACGTTCTTCGCAGGGAGCTGACCTTCGCAAAGAATTACCTTCGTTTATTGCTGTTGCCGGTATGCCCTATAGGGCATTAAAAGCTTCGTTGCAGCAGTACGTAACACGTACAGGTGTTAGGGCTGTATTATGGCAACAAGGAGAAAGCGACGACCAGACCTCATCCAATACGTATTTTAATAATCTTAAAATAGTTATTGAACAAAGCCGTAATGATTCAGGCAAAGGAGATTTGGCTTGGGTTGTGGCACGTTCTTCCCGTAACCCTACACCTCATCAGAATGTAATAGATGGGCAGAATATTACTATCGACCATGTTCCGAGTGTATTCAGAGGGCCTAATACCGATGAAATATTCGGAGCAAATTTCAGAGCCGATGGGGTTCACTTCCATAATGAAGGTTTGAACCGTGCTGCTGAATACTGGAATGATGCTTTAAATGATGGATTCTTTGCAAGCTCTAACCCATTAGAATCGAGAGGGTTAGTAAACGTTAGTTTATCTTGTAATCCGGCTAATCCGAATAACAGATTTACTATCCAGGTAAATGGTGATTATAGCAGCTTTAGTTGGAGTAATGGGGTGAATGGACGCTCAATTACCGTAAACAATGGAAGTTATGTAGTGAAAACCACCGATTGGTCGGGGAATACGCTTTTTTCACAACCAGTTCCTATTTCTCCAAACAATCCGATAGTTCAACCTTCAGTCAATATTACGGGTCCAACTACATTTTGTGATGGTGGAAGTGTGGCATTAATATCAAGTGAATCCGGCGGAAATGTCTGGAACACCGGAGAACGAGGGCAAGCCATTATTGCACGCACATCCGGGAGCTACTCATTTACAAATTATACATTGAATGGCTGCCCATCCGTATCAGGCTCTGTAAATGTAAATGTCAATCCTCTGCCACAGAACAACATACTTGCAACAAAGGAGCTTCCAATTTGTCCTGATGATAGCGTAATGCTGGTAACTGATAATTTTGGGAGTGTATCTTATCAGTGGAGCACAAATGCTAATTCGCAGAATATAATAGTGAAGACTGCTGGTACCTATAGTTTAAAATTAAGAGACCAGAATGGATGTGAATCTACTAGCTTTATTAATGTAGGGCTAAGAGAACGACCGGTTACAGATATAATCCCGGATGGTCCAACGATTTTTTGTTTAGGTAAAAGCGTAAACCTTGGGCCGAATGCCGATTTTAATGGGTACTTCTGGAGTAATGGAAGTACTACTAAAAATATCAATATCAAAGCAAGCGGGGAGTATTCATTAAGAGTCATGGATGGATTTGGATGTTTCTCCTTGCCGGTTTCGCAAAACGTTACGGTTAATGCTTTACCAACAATAAAAATTTCAGCAACAGGACTTGAACAGTTTTGCCCTGGTAATGTAGTAAATCTGGAAGCTGCCTCTGACCAGAATCTGGTATATATATGGAATACTGGAGCTGCATCCAAAACTATTACTATTACTAATCCGGGCCTTTATACCTTAAAGGTAAAAGATACCAATGGATGCGAATCTTTAGCCGATTCAGTTACATTGAGTTACATTCCACCGCCATCAGTTTCGATTTCAACTGTCGATAATATCAATACTATTTGTGATGGTCTTAGTGTAACATTAAATGGTAGCAATGCAGTAAGTTATGCCTGGAATACAGGAGCAACAACAAAAGACATAGTAGTAGGGCAGGCAGGTACATATACACTTAAAATCAGAGATGAAAAGAACTGTGAATCTGATCCGGTTTCTTTTCAGGTATTTGTAAAAGATACACCGCCAACACCTACTTTAGAAAAAGACGGAGCGTATCAGGTGATAGCTATTCCGGCAACAAATATTCCGGGGCAATATTTTAACTGGAAGTTGGATGATGCGCCACTTCCTGATTCAACGGCAGTTCTGAAAGTACCTCGTCAGGGGAACTTTGCCGTTCGTACAACCTTAAAATACAACAGTACCAATAACGGTTCTTTGGTGTGTTATTCGCCGTTTTCTCAGGTGCTCAACTTCTTGATTCCTACAGGTGATAATGGTTTACGGGTCTATCCAAATCCGAACCCTACAGGAGTATTTACCATTGAGACTTCTGGCGATAATCCCGGGGCAAGAATTGATGTTTATTCTTTAGGCGGACTGAAGGTTTATACGGGAACAATCGCTGAATTAGAGCAAAAACGGGAATTGAATTTAAAGACACTAGAACCCGGGGTCTATATTATAAGGTTGACAAGTGGAGATTTCAAAGCAACACAAAAACTTTTCATAAAATACTAGAGGGGGGTGAATATTCACCCCTTTTTTATTTTGTTTCTAAACTTTCCTTAGTAATTTTGAACCGCAATTGTTTTGCAACTAAACGAAGCATTTAATTGTTGTTGGTATAGGCAGAAAATCGATAAAATCCTATATTACTAATTACTATTACAGTTATTATGAAAGAATACTTGCCTTCAGATTTTCTCCCTATTTTGGTGCAGTTAATCGCTGCTATTGGTTTTATAGTCTTTACAATGATAGTTACTCACTCAGTTGGTCCTAAAAGGCATAGTGCAAAAAAAGACGACCCTTTTGAGTGTGGTATTGAAGCACAAGGTGATGCCAGAACGCCTATTTCAATCAAATACTTTCTGATAGCTATCTTATTTGTGCTTTTCGACGTAGAGATTATCTTTATGTATCCGTGGGCTGTTAACTTTATGAAGTTAGGCTGGTTTGGTTTCGTTGAAATGATACTTTTTGTAGCTTTATTAATGGCCGGGTTCTATTACATCATCAAGAAAGGTGTACTTACCTGGGACAAAGAATAAGTATACGTCGGATGATTTAAGTCCG
>CBIHRH010000455.1:0-4777 GCA_966212365.1 uncultured Emticicia sp.
CCATAGCTAGTGCCTTAAAAACATCAGCTCCTGAACGGATACCACTATCAATGATAATTGGTATCTGGCCGTTTACTACTTTGGCTATGGCAGGTAATGCTTCAAAAGAACTGATAGAGCCATCTACCTGACGTCCACCGTGATTCGAGATAAATATTCCATCTATGCCATAATCCATAGCTTTCTGAGCATCATCTGTAGCCAGAATACCTTTCAGGATAATAGGCAAACGTGTTTGCTTCCGAAGCCAGTCTAAATCTTCCCAGGTAGTAGCTGCATTCGAATACAAGCCTGTAAAATGCCGGATAGCTGACATGGGTTTTCCTGATTTCAGTTTCTTCAAAAAGCCGGAGCCGGGATAATTATTGACCATCCTGATTAACCCCTGAATGGTTTTTAAAGTAATCCGTTGTTTGGTAGAAGGTATAATATTCTGTTCCATTAATTGCTGAAAAACAGGGTCAGAAGTGTATTGAGCAATGCCTTTCCCCTCCAGAAACGGGAGAGAGGCTAAATCAAGGTCACGTATCCGCCAACCGAGCATGGTTGTATCAAGTGTTACGACTATCCCAAGGCAGCCGCATTTTTCAGCTCTTTGTATAAGGCTGGTTACTAATTCTCTTGATTTTGACCAATATAACTGAAAAAAGCGTGGACTGTCACCCATAACCCTTGCCGTTGCTTCCATTGGGTAAGAAGCCTGATTAGAAAAAATATAGGGGATATTCAGACTACTCGCTGTTCTTGCTACCGCCAAATCGGCATCGGCATGCGCCATTTCAAGTACCCCAATAGGAGAGATGAATAGAGGTGTATTAAATTTTTGACCTAATAACTGAATGCTTGTATCTCTATTCTCAACGTTCCTCAACATCCTGGGCACAATCTTGCAGGCCTCAAAAGCACTTCTATTAGCACGCATTGTACTTTCGTTACCTGCGCCACCTGCTATATAGGCAAAAGATTTATTTGAAAGTTTCTCTTTTGCTGCTGATTCAAGAGCTTCATAACTTATTTTAGCTACCTGACTGATACCGGCAAAGCCATTCAAATAAATCTGCCTTTGCCAATCAAGAGCTGATAGGGGTTGGATATTGTTCATAGATACGAAGTCATTAGGGTTGAAATCAGAATAGAATAGATAAGGCAATATTAAAAAAATTCAGATAGTTTATCATCATTTTTGTAGAATGATTGTGGTAAATGGCTTAGCTAACTGTGTCACGCTCTTGTTCGGACGAGTAGAAGCGTGACACGGTAGGCCTTAAACAAAAAGTCCCGCCTCGTAAGAAGCAGGACCTTTTATTATGATTAGCTAGCTAAATCTTAGTTGAAGATATAACGAAGACCTAACTGCATTTGCCATACGTCATCAATTGTTTTTGATTTAACAAATGAATCACGAAGCAAGATAGTTTCAGTTTTTCCTTCAGCGCCTGGAACTGCAACAACCTGAGTGTTCATACGATAAACCGGATTACCAGAAGCGTCAACACTTGCTAATACTAATGGGTTGAACGAAGTAGCAGAATTACCTACACCCCATGAGTCATTAACCAGATTACCTACGTTGTAAATATCAGCTCTTACTCGGATGATATTTTTCTTATTGTTTTTACCAACTTTTACAAAGAAATCTTGCTCAACCGATAAGTCGAAACGAGTTAACCAAGGATAGAAACCTGCATTACGTTCGGCGTACTGTCCACGACGAGTTGATAAATATGGATTATTGCTGATAAAGGCATCGAACGCAGTTGCCTGATCTGCTGCTGTGAACGTTTTACCACCAGTAGTTAGCGTAGTAAACATTAAGTCAGATGCTTTTGCGGGCACGAAGAGAAGGTCGTTAATCTGACCATCACCATTCATGTCATTTGAGTAACCGTAAGATATTTTACCACCACTTTGTGAAGTACCACCTAAAGTAATCATAGTGGAACCACCGATTTTGCCACCATATTCAATGCGGTAACTTGCATAACCTACAAAACGGTGACGTAGATCGTTATCAGCATATCCTAAAGTATTGTAGTTAACACCACCCACTGCAGGAATATTCGCGTTTACAGTACTGTTAGCTTCTGAAAGGTTTTTAGCTATACCGTAAGTATACCCTAACATAGCACCGAATCCTTTGGTGATTGGTTTCTCTAATTTAAAAGTAAGAGAAGAAGCATTACCCAGATTGGTGTTGCTTAGGATATAACCACTATTAATTGCATCATTATAGAAACGGGCTGCTGTAGCTGCAGCACCTGATAAACCAGAAGCAGGGTAACGGTCACGACCGTCAGGACCAGCAAATTTACCACTCGGTGTTTTCAGGTTAGCATCGAAATAATAAGTAGCATTACGATTCTTATTATAGATAAACTCGGCTGTGAAAATTAAACCTGCAAATGGTAATCTTTGATCGATAGCGATATTCGTTTTCCAGATTTGAGGGAATTTCAAATTCTCATCGGAGGCATTTACGTTATATCCTTTAATTTTAGATAAGTCAGTTGTAGCAGGCGTATACTTAGTTGGATCCAATGTAAACGGATAATTAGCAGCAGCACTACCAGTTACGTTCACTAAACCGATGTTTACACCATTGTTACCCAATTGGTTAGATATCAATACGTATGGCATTCTACTTAAGAAAAGACCGGTACCACCACGAATCTGAGTTGATTTATTACCAGTTACATCCCAGTTAAAACCAATGCGTGGTGAAGCATACAATCTTGATTTTGGCATGTTAGCCGTATTGATTTTGTAGTTTCCACCTGTTGGTGTTTTGAAATTCAAGCCTGCAACAATTTCATTGGCATAATCTACTGCCGTTGGAGCAATAGCGATATAATCACCTCTTAAGCCATACGTTACTTTGAAATTATTAGTTACCTGATAATCATCTTGTAAGTACAAGCTAGTAGTATTTACCTTCAATGTTTGCCAAGGTTTTTGGCCACCTTCTAATAAGGTATAACGATAGTTAAATCTGTTGATTTCAACTGGAGAAGTAGCCAGGTTTGGATTAGCTTTATAAGCTAAGGCAGCCGTTTTGAAATCTTCAATTGAGTTGAATGTCCAAACACCGTTGGATCCGTAGAAGAACAAGTTATTTGATACAAAGTGTTCGTAAGCAGCACCTGCAGTAATTGTATGTTTACCTGCAAAAATAGTGAAGTTATCAGTGAAGTTCAATGTAGAATAATCTAGTGTGTTATCCGGAGTAAATGGGTCAAAACCTATTGAAGTATAAGTTGAACCATCTTTCAGGATATCAATTGTTGGGAACAATTGCGTACGGTACTTGCGGTCTTCAATTTGCTTGTTGTAAGTAGCAATAAAATTATTGGCAAACTTGCTTTTGAAGGTTGAGTTCAACTCTGCTACAATTGAACGGGTATTATCCATAATTTTGTAGCCTGTGTTCTGAGGAGAGATTGCAGTAGATAAGTTATTACGGTTACCATTACCTGCTGTGTTCGAACTATTTGAGTTACTGATAATCGCGTCTGACTCTGAATTGTGATGAGAATAACGGATAGTTAATTTGTTATTATCGTTGATATTATAATCTAAACGAGTCAGGAATTTCTTAGAATCTACTTCGTTATTATAGCGATCAATAGCACCTAAATCAAAATTGAAGTTAGTCTTCATGAAATTTGACAGGTCTTGTAGGTCGGCAGCAGTTGTACGTGAGATATTACCTGAAGTTCCATTTCCGTTAGCCACCCAGTCCAAAGCAGGACGAGCACCTTTTACCATCTCAGCATTTATGAAGAAGAATAATTTATTTTTAAGGATTGGGCCGCCAACACGGAAACCATAAGTCTCTTCTTTGAATGTAAGTGCTGGAATTTTATTTCCGGCAGCTGTTTTACCTATTAAATTCTGATTTTTCAGGAATCCATAAACCGAGCCAGAAAAATCGTTAGTTCCTGAACGGGTTACAGCATTGATACCAGCACCTGCAAAACCTGATTGACGAACGTCGAAAGGAGCGATGTTGATTTGTACCTCATCGATAGCATCTAAAGAGATAGCTGTTGTACCTGTACGACCACCAGCCTGTGCCTGGCTACCTAAACCAAAACCGTTGTTGAATACAGAACCATCGATAGTAAAGTTGTTATAACGGCTATCTTGTCCACCAAATGAACGGCCATTGCTATAAGCATTGTACTTAGTGATGTCGTTGATGTTACGTCCTAATGTTGGAAGACGAACGATGTTTTCGCGGCTAAGGGTAGTAGCAGCACCTGTACGCTCAGAACTAAAAATGTCGCTTCTGGCAGCCGTTACGTTAACCTCCTGTAAAAGAGATCCTTCTTCGTCCATTTTAATGTCAACGTTAGAAGTAGTACCCAAGCTGGTAATAATACCATCTTTACCAGCGTCTTTAAAACCAACAAAAGTTGCAGTAACTTTAAAAGGACCACCGATACGAACAGCAGGAAGCACATAACGACCAGTTGCGTTAGTGATAGTACCATACTTAGTACCAGATGGTTCATGGATAGCAACAACTGTTGCACCCGGAAGAGCTTCGCCTTTAGCATCAGTTACTGTACCACTAATCGAAGAGGTAGTAACCTGGCCAAAGCCTTGAAAAGCAAAGAAAATCCCTACGAGAAGTGTAAACGCTCCTCGCAAAAAAGTAAATTTTTGCATCATGTTTTTTTTGGAGTTAGAAATGTTTGAAGTAAAATTCATCAAGCAGATTATATTGCCGATACAAAGGTCTTAAAAATTTTCCCTAAAAAAAACAAGCATCTAT
>CBIHRH010000456.1:0-4773 GCA_966212365.1 uncultured Emticicia sp.
GGCTGATTCATCATCACAATCAGGCCCTGAGCAAGGAGTACCTACACATTCACAATTCCCATTAATTTTATCATCATTCGTAAAAGGGTTATCATCATTACACGGAGTATTCTGAGCGATACAGGAAACTTCACATTTATAGTCAAAAAGGTAGAAGCTCGGTACCCTTTTCCAGACTTTATTTTCATAAAATGGAGTTTTCCAGTACAAGTTAAAATGATCTCTCCAGGTATTTTCTTTATGCCTGAATTCAAAATAATAATATTTACCTTTTTCAAGATAAGAAGGTCCTATGGTCTGAAAAACTGAATTTGTATGTTCTGTTTCATCCACCCCATACATCACCAATGCCTGACGAGCCTGTTTATTCTCAAGAGAATCGTTACTACTCAGGAAAAAGAAAGTTTGTCCATCACCTGTTAAATTAAATTCATAAGTTCCTGTTACCGGAACCGTTAAAAACCCCTGTACGAGCGTTCCGTAATTATCTTTTGAATATAAAGGCGTGGCAGGTAAAGGTCCATAAGCTCCTTTTAGTTTCTCTCTTCTATCTGGCGACAAGGGAAATTTGGCAGAACTGATTAAATCGTTCTCAACGTAAGTACCAATGATATCATCGTAATAGTAGGCTTCAATCAAACCTCTTTCACCTACACATGCATTCGCTGTTGGAGCTATGCCTACACAATTACAAAAACCATCCTGCTGATCATTAGTGGTTGTCGCGTTACCATCATTACATGGAGTTCCTCTTTCGGGGCATACCTGCCCACAGGCATATTCGTAAATATAATTGAAATCAACTACGCCCCAAGGTGCATCCGGAGTTGAAGCTTTTTTCCACGATAAAGACAGGTGGTCTCCACCACCCCCATCAAAATTATATAATTCGAAATAGTAATATTGACCGCCTACTAATTGTATGCTTACAGAGGTCTGTCCAGGTTCTTTATCGTGCTCGTCTTCGTCAGTATAATTGATTACTTCTGCTCTTTTTACCTTATTAGCAGGTAACTGATTGGTACTCAGATAAAAGAAACCTTTATCATCACTTGTAAGGTTAAAAATGTAGTTTGCTGTCTGTGGTACTTTAATAAACCCTCTGATCATACCGGCATAATAGTCGGTATAATTGACAGGACCTTTTAAAGAGCCCAAGATTTCAGAGCCATCTGGTTTGCTAGGAAAATTCTCAAGAACTGATAGATCATTCATATTGGGGTAATTGTTAAAATTTGCCCAATAACTCCATTTTACTTGTCCGACCTGCCCTATGCAGTTTTGTGCTTTAACACTTACAGAAAAGGCCATCAGAATAAATAATAGTATGTATAAAAATCTTTTCATCTGCTGTTATTCTGCTTAGTAAGTTAAACACGATTGCGGTTTATCGTCAGTAGAAATGGTTGTACCATTGAAATTCATAAATCCTACTGGATAATTGCCAGGCGTATAGCTATAAAAATTTCCCAGATTTGGAAGCACATAACATAGATCAGCAGGACTAACACCATACCATAAGGCCATTTCTGCGTATAATTCGTCAGTAGATACCGCCGGAATAAAGTTTCCTCTGAAAGAAATGTTTTGCGGACTATTATTTAAATCCATTTTCGGGAAGGCTCCATAAATCTTTCCACCTTTTACACTTCCGCCAATTACCATTGAGTTTCCTCCCCAGGCATGATCAGAACCTAATCCATTAGAAGTGATTGTGCGCGCAAAGTCTGAAATAGTGAAGGTTGTTACTTTATCAGCTATGCCCAATTCAACCGTAGCATCATAGAAAGCTTTCAAAGCTCCACTTACTACCGGCAGACGTTGGTTCAGCCCTGTAGCAAGACCATCGTGCATATCCCAGCCACCGTAAGTCACAAAGAAAATCTGTCTTTTCGCGCCAAGGTTGCTTCTTACACTTATTACTTTGGCAATTGCCGCCAGATCATTTGCTAAGCTTGTATTAGGGAACTGTGTAGCTATACTTGGTACGCGTTTCAACGCTTCTTTAAATAAATCGAAAGAGGCAATAGCACCTTTGGCTGTTCCTGAATAGGTTCCCTTTAGTGAGTTAGTATAAGTTTGTCCAACCATACTATCAACTGATGTATTTCTCAGGTCATTCATCAGGCCCGAATCACTCCACCACGAAGGCAGAATATCAAGCCCTACATTATTCGGATTTACATTATTACTAATAGAATATTCAGCAATGTTCTCACCGGTCTGAAAAATATTCTTTCCTGCTAAAGAAATATTCATCGAAATCTGGTTATTGGCATTGCCGGCATTGAGCAAATCAGCTATTCTACCGCCAACACCTAAAGCACTTCGGCTTTGAGGAACAGAGGTTTGCCATTGCATGATTTGATCTGAATGCGAATAAATGCCATCAGGAATCTTTTTCAATCCGCTATCAAACTCAGAAGCATTCATAATAGGCTCGACCAAAGTTCCGATATTGGCCATAAATGCTAATTTTCCTGAATTGAACAAATCCCGCATTCCGGTCATAGCCGGATGGATTCCGAAAGCACCATAGCTACAGGGTATACCTCGGAAACTTGTGCATTGTGGATTATTAAGTGCCAAAAGTGAAGCTTGTGCTATTGAAAGGTCAGATCTTGTTGTGGCATACTCATTATATCCATTATCTCCGCCAACAGTTGTTCCATTTGGGATTAGCACATTATAAGAATCAATACCTCCTGCTAATAGTACACAAACCAATGCCTTATAATCATCAGCAACAACTGCTTCTTTTGAAGAGAATTTTTTATGGCTTATAGCTCCGTTTACTGCACCCAGACTTGTCAGTGTATTTAGTAAGGTTGTTGTCCCCATGGCAGCACAACCTGAATGTTTTAAGAAATCACGTCTATTCATTTCTTTTTAATTATTGATAAGATAGTCTGGACAAGACATAATCAGATAAATAGCAATACGCACCCTTCTAAAAGCATCATCACTGTCAGGTACGCCATCGGTCATGCTAAGAGGTATACCCGATATTGCTTTTTTTATAAAATCGAGGTTTTTCTTTGATATTCTTCCATGAGCTAAAATAAGATTATACTTATCTAACAATTGTGGAAGTCTGTCATTTCTTACTAAAGCATAGTCTGCTGTCAGATTAAACCTAGGTTCTTGTTCAGGTTTATAGGTTTCGTCTCCGAAATAGCCATAATATTCTAAAGGCTCGTCATGGATAAGCCAGGTATTAAGGGCATTCATGTACCCAGTGAGGGTCTGGGAGTTTAATGTCTGAAATTCGGGGCCAAATTTACCTGTACCTTTTAAAGCACCATCTGGTGTGTAATCAGGAGAGAAAAAGTTAAATACACTTGGCGAATACATAGGTATTTGTCCGGTTTTCTCATAAGCTCTTCTCATAGAGTTACGGAATACATTTGTTGAAGAGGTTAAGTTTAAACCCTTAAGTAGGTTCATATACCTTAAAAATGGCTCCTTTAACATACCCGAAAACTGAGTATTCCCATTATTACAGCAATCTCTGGCTTCGGGGTCAGTCAGAATAGCCCTTATGACCGCCTTTAAGTCTCCTCTTACGCCACTCCCGTTATTATTAAATATAGTAGCCACACGCTGAATAAACGCCGGACTGGGATTTGAAGTAACAAGGCGTTGAATCAGACGTCTTGAAATAAAGGGGCCAACATTTGGGTGATTAAATATGATATCAAAAGCATCTTTAATATCCAATTCGCCTTGGTCTACAGACCGAGCAGGGATTGTTTTACCTAAAAAAGTTTTAACACCCACTTCATGCGCATTTACAATTCTCCAATTATTCGGATTAGTCACCCACCATCTTATATACACATCACTTGAGTCGATGGCATAAAATTTCAGCTTCTTTGTATAGCTCCAGTAGTCTTTGCTTCTATCGCCTATATATTTACTATCACCCCATGATAAGCCTGTAAACACTTTTGCCAGATTAGCAATATCATTATTATTATAAGTGGGAATCGACTTTCCATTCGCATCTTTCTTTTCGGTACCGTCTATATTCAGTTGAAATAATCCTATTGAAAATAACTGCATTACCTCACGTGCATAGTTTTCATCCGGATACGTCTGCTTACCATTATTAAAATCTGTGGCATGGTTATTCATAAAGGTAAGATAAACAGCCATTGAAGGGTGGTAAGTGATTTTTTCAATCAGCGTACGATAATTTGTAAAAGAATTATCTAATAGTACATCATAATAACTAGCCAAGGCGTATGGGTTATCGGCAAATGCCGAAACACGAGAAGTAACGAATATCTCACTAAGCCCTAAAGCAACTCTCCAACGCAAAATATCAGTAGCAGTCATACTCCCCTGAAACCATGAAATATCGAAATGCCAATCACTTAAAAATACATTTGTTAAATCTGCTTCCGGGTCAGTCCGTTTCACTGAATCTACTATTGACTGATGAAGGTTTTGCAGATACGTTGTTATCTTAAACGAATTAGGCATGGTTAACTGTTGTTCAACCCATTTTTCAATGCCAGTTGTCGCCACATTCTCAATTTCAGCATAGGTAGTTCCTAACGTAGCCTGAGAAAGTAGCCTGGCAGCTGCATTTTTATTAGGTAGATAACCCGAACTCATAAGCGTTTTGGGGGCAGTCTGATTACTTGCACTTGTAGAAGAAGACGAAACTATTACATTTGTAGCATTCCCTTTACCAAAAATGATTTTTTGCTGAGCATTAGTAAGCAGACTTATGCCAGTAAAGCCAACCAGTAAAGTAAGAGTGAT
>CBIHRH010000457.1:0-4737 GCA_966212365.1 uncultured Emticicia sp.
AGTCCTTTTGGTGCAGTTAATGGCTCTACGATTGAATGCTTACCACGTTGATCATGCGCCGGAGGTCCAAACTTACGGGTTTCTGAATGGTTTGGTTCAAGACCTTTAATAAAGCCGTAGAATGATAAATTAAAATCAAGGCGGGTTTGTTCGCCATCAGTAATCACATCAAGCCCTGCCGTAGTCTGGTCGTGAATGGCTGCAACTACTGCATCTTCAATCATTTCTTCTATATCTGCTGCACCAAATTTATCGAGGTTCATAGAAGAAAATTCGAGCCATCCCGGAAAAGGATAACTACCCACAACGGTTGTTCTAATAGGTTTTGGTTGCATATTTTTAATTTTTTATTGAGTGAATGAGTGGTTAATTGTGAATAATGAAAGCGGACGCCGTGCGGGCGAATTAGCGAATAGCACCAATATCGTTTTCTATTATTTGAAAGAACAATTCATAAAATATTCACTAATTCATTATTATGATACAAGTCTTCTATGATAATTGATTTGTCCTAAATGATAATTAAAGTGCCCATACAGATGAATCAGGAAAAATTCATTGCTATCATGCCCCCCATAAAATTCTTCAGTATGATTACGGGCTAAATCTTCATCTGTCAGATTTTCTAATACGCCTTTAAGCATTTGTCCGGCCTCTTCAATTTTTTCAATCAAGGTGGCTCGGGGAACATTTTTATCAGAAAACTCCAGTGGACGATTCCGTACATAACCAGTATTACCCAGTTGTGCGCCAAAGTAATGGTTCAGGTTTCCCATCAGGTGCAGACATAAATTCCCTGCCGAATTACTGATTTCTCCCTTTACCTCCCATATCTGTTCTTCACTGCTATAGGCTTCTATTTCAGCTTTCAGTTTCAATAAATCTCTGTCGAATAGTTTGAGTAGTGATTGTAGCATGGTTGTTACTATTAAGAGCATGTTTAAAAATTATTGTTCGGCCTACAAAGACATCTTTTTCAGCTACACTGCGTTGCATTTTTTCGGTGTAGCTGCCGCTTCGGCGGTCCGATGGCTACATCTGCAAAATGCGCCCGCAGCGGCGGACCGCTTGTTTAGCTGAAAAATCTGTTCTTTTCGGCCAGAAAAACAAAATTTAAACATGCTCTAAATCAAAACTATATTTTTATCTCGTCTAATAATCTTTTATACTTTTTCCAGCTTTTAATGCCCAGAATTATAGAACTTATACATCCAATAATTGCCAGATATGATAATCTATTATACCATTCTTCACTTTCACTCTCCAGCCAATTGGTTATTAAGTAGTAGATACACAAAATACTTATAATCAACGAAATTACGATAATAGTTATGGCCAAATATAAATCACTGTCTTTTTCAATTATACTTTTATCAATTGCGATAGGCAGGTCTTTCGTTAATATCTGTTTTAACTGCTTGTATTCAATATAAACTTCTGAAGAAATGAGAATACGATTTTTCTCCGTATATAAAGTCAATTCATTATAATCTCTATACCCCCCTCTTGTTCGCCTTTTAAGATGAGTTTCATAAAATGAGACAATTTTTTTTCTTTCTATTATCTCATCTTCTTTAAGCCCACTACTTAATATAATTTGAGTAGAAGTAACTTTTATACTTTTAAGGCTAAGCATAAAGAGGAAGAGAAGTCCGAATCCTATAAAGCAAAGTAAGCCTCCTGCAAGTGCAGAAGTAACTATGTATGTCTCACTGGCAAATCCAAATACTGTAAAAACAATTGATGCAACAAATAGAAAAATTGAAAACATAAGCGCTGTAAAAAAAGTCTCCACTGCTAAAAGGGCTGCTAACGATAATTGGTTTTTCCTTGATTTCTGTCATTTGAGTAACTGTATTTCTAATCAATCTCCACCCCCTCCGCAGCCACCACATCCACCGCCCCCACAACCGTCTCCGCTACCTCCCCCTCCATCGCTGCCGCAACCACTGCTGCCTCCAGAATTTCCGGTATATCTTCCTGTTTCTCTATAATGTGGTTCAAATGTGGCAGAAATTCCGTTTTCATCATTCAGCATATAAAAATTAGTAAAGAGGAATATACTTGCTACGGATGTCAGATTGAAACTATTTGCATTTTCTTCTACTGTTGCTTTTATATTGTCTTTACTGTTTATGGAAAACTCGTTCAAAAAGTAGGCTATAGGAATGTACAATATTACCATGGCTACCAAAAAGCCCACAGGTTTTTTATTGTCATACCCCTGAATAATACGTATCACGCCCGTTAAGACGATAATACAATGAAAAATCAGAAAATAATGCCCTTTTGATTGAATAGCATCCTTTATTGGTCTGGTTAGCTTTATAAAATAATCTGCGTGATTGAGCAATATGAGTCTAACTGATTTTATACCAATTTTTTCGTTCTCATGTGCCTGAATGCTATAAAAAAGCGGCTCGTTTTTATCAAATCTATGTTCAAACTCTTCGCCATTATACCGTAAGAAGCCTTTTTCAACAAAATTGACAGTCAACATACGCATAGTAGTTTCTAATCCTTTAAAAATGGCTGAAAAGTGTAACGGATGCAATTGTCTGACTAAATTAATGGTGCTGATTTCTTTGAATAGTTTATTGCAATAAGCCAGAACAAATCCGATAATCATGAGTAAGGCATAGAATCCTAAAAATTCAAGACCACTCAGGCGGTAGGGATTTCCGGTTAAAAATAGAAGAATGGCAAAGCCAAAACCAGAGGCTATTAACGTACGATTTATGATAGGCAAATCGAACGGAGTTCCTACTGGTTCATAAACAGGTCTTCTAAAGGGCGAGTTTTGTGGGAGATACTTTTCTAAATCAAGGTTCTTTGGAAGTGGCCAGACGGATTCTGGCGGAATCTCTCCAAACTCTTCTACATAGGCAAGAATGGTTCCATCATACCATTTTTCATGCTTTATATTCTCACTTTTACCACCTCTGCTAGGATAATGGTGTACTTCTGTACCTAATGTTTTTTTACAGAATTCATTCCAGTAATTGTCTGTATAGGTCAGGTGTAAATGCCAGACTTTATCAATATATTCTGAGGGCGATGCTCCATTAGGCTGTGTTAAGCAAAGATAGATAAACTTCTTATATTCACTGATTGCGAGAATCGCCAATGTTTTTGACCAACCTTCTTCTTTACAAAGCTTATCAGAGAACTTTACTTCGGCATCAGAGTCGTCTAGTTTAAATTCGCAGATTTTTTTCCATAATTCAGTATTTTTCATACCACAGTATTTTTGTGTTTCATTAATATAGCCAGAATCGCACAATCTCTTTAGAAGTCCGGGTTAATCAAATGATTAAATCCTGAGACTCATTCTAACATTATCTTTACCGCTTTTCTGAAATACTTCAGAATCTGTTTCCATTCCGAACTTCTCATAAAACCCTATGGCTGTTACCCTCGCATCACAGGTTAATTCTTTGATATTTACGCCTTTAGCCGTATCAATCAGATATGTCAATAGTTTTGAACCATAGCCCTTGCCCTGATAAGCCGTATCGGTTGCAAACTTTCTGAATTGCGCCTGTTCACCTTTTACAAACATTGATATTACAGATATCAATTGTTCATTCTCAAACAGGCCATAGTGTAATCCCTCTTCGTCATTGGGCAAAATCACAAAGTCAAGGGGTTTGTCAGGCCACATGACCTTGTAACGTAATGCCCACGTTTCATCCGCTTGTATTTGTTTAAGGTCAATCAAAATGCTTATAATTCTCTTATCCAGATATTACGAAACGATACCTCTGAGCCATGCTCCTGCAAGGCAATCGGCCCTTTTCCAGAATAATATTCATACGACGGAATACCGATATACTGGATTGTTCCCTGAATCTCAAAGTGATTTAATATCAAAACCCCATTCATTAGTACGGTTACATAAGCAGGCTTTTCAACCGAGCCATTGTATCTGAATTTTGGTGCGGTGAAGAAAATATCATAGGCATTCCATTCACCGGGTTTCAGCATTGAGTTGGCTAAAGGAATTACCTGTTTGTAGACGCTACCAGCCTGTCCGTTGGCATAGATAGGCACCTCATTATTATAAGAGTCAAAAATCTGAATCTCATATTTGCCATGGAGAAATACACCGCTGTTGCCCCCATTCGGATAACCTGCTTTTTTAGAATCCAAAGGCATATTGAACTCTACATGCAACTGAAAACTGCCAAACTCTTCTTTGGTCCTGATTTCACCTGTACCATTCTTTGCTATCATGGCCCCGTCTTTCAGCGGCCATTTAGCCTGAGATTTATCTTTCGTTTGCTGCCAGGCATTAAGGCTGGTACCATCAAAAAGCATTACCGCATCAGAGGGAGCACCACCGGGAGTTTTGGCAGGTACAACCAGTTTAGGTTTAGGCTCCCACACTTCTGTGGTTTCAGGCACTTTAAAATTCTGGGCAAATCCACTCAGGCTGATGGCTGCCAGGGCAATCTGGTAAATAATCTTTTTCATAGGTTAAAATATACTGGGTTGAATAGATAGATTAATGGGTCTTATTGTCAGAAACATAGCTTTGCACGCCTACTTTTGCATACATATGGGCAATGCGATGGGCGTGTTCGTCGTAAGCTGCTTCAAATAGTTCTGTTGCTTTTTCTGTGCCTACCAATGCGCCTGCGGTTAATACTTTAGGTGGATGTCCGGCCTGAGTCAGAAAATCTGCCACCTGGGCTTTAATGCTATTGATAATCATTGCACCACCAACTGTTGAGC
>CBIHRH010000458.1:0-4720 GCA_966212365.1 uncultured Emticicia sp.
ACGGATGCCCTACAAACAATGGGAGATAAGCGAAGAAAATGCTTTTGATTTGAGCACTTTTCCGGAGGTAACCGAGCCATCATTAATTATTCTCACCTCACCTAATAATCCGACAGGAGCAAGTTTACCGCTTACTACTTTGCAAACTTTGCTGAACCAATCTCCTAACTGTGTTTTTATTGTAGATGAGGCTTATGGAGAATTTGGAGGAGAATCTGCATTACCACTGGTGAATGAATATACCAACCTCTTAGTGCTCAAAACACTATCAAAAGGCTATGGACTACCAGGTATCAGATTTGGTTATGCCGCCGGAAATGCATCGTTAATTAACTTGATAAAAAAACATACAATTCCGTTTACTATCAATATTTTTACTGAATTAGTAGTAACTGAGTTTCTGACTAATCCTTTATATATCAATGCCGTAAAAGCAAATCAGGCACGTGTTAAAAACCTGAGAGATTTTGTTGCCTATTTGCTTAATGAAATGGCCGATGAAACTTCTTTCAGTGTATTGCCTTCAGCGGCTAATTTCATATTGCTTCGTTTTCATGATGTTGCTTTATTTGAGCAAATCAAACAAGCACTGAGCGCAAGAAATATCATGGTGGGCTACCCAGTAGCGCAATGTCTCCGCCTGACAATCGGTACTGAAGCAGAAATGAATACAGTTTTAAGACTTATAAAATACACGGTAAGCCAATACAAAGCTTCTGCTCATGAGTTTAGTATTGCTCAGGTAGCATAAGAGCTGGCATAGTAAATTTGATTTATTTGAGCTTACACCAACATAATTTGCGGTAAGTAGTTCTTTCCACTTATTAATTAAAATTCCTGATGAACCATTCAGGAATTTTCTTTTTCTATCTTTTCAAAGTTACTCCCAAGTCGCATACTTTACTTGTCGATACTTCCAACACTGAATCAGGAAGCATGTATTACCCCGATACTTACGTATATATATTATGGTTTAATGCTCGTAAGAATAAAATACTTCCTTTAAAATCAGAGGCAGTAGCTTTGAATTAATAAGCTTCATTGGGTTTTTCAGACTTAGTTCCGGGTATTTCTGACCATATAATTTACCTGATTAACTATCTGTTTTTTTGAAGCATCATTTAAATTTCAGCAACTAACATTTTGGTTGAAACCCAATCGCAACTCACAAGCAACCTTTTGCTACTCAGGTTGGTTTTCCTGCTATTCACTTACTTTATTTTTACTATTTGTCTGATATGCAACAATTTTGAGGTGTTAATCATCTAAAACAAACGTAGCGGCGTACCGCTCAGCACCATGAAAAAAATACTAACTTTTCTTATCGCACTTCATTTGTCATGTCAGGTCTTAGCCCAGTCAGGCACTTTGCAGCCTGATGGGTTTATTGTCCCGAATCTAGCAGATGCACCGGCTTGTATGGTTGACGACAAAGGTAAAATGTACTATAATACTACTACCTCTACTATGATGGTTTGCAATGGCGCAGAATGGCTGATAACCTCTTCATTTTGGGCTGGCGGACCAGCAAGCACAATAAATTATGTCAATGGGTTTGTCGGTATTGGTACTTCAACCCCACAATATAATTTAGATGTGAATGGTACAGCCCGAATAGGAGGCATTTTCTTTGCAACCACAGGAATTGGAGTCGGCACTACAAATGTAGGTACTTCATTAACGATCGCTGACGGGAATATTGCTATTACAAGTACGAGCGATGCAAAAGTATGGAAATTGGGTTATAGTGATGCCAATAATAGTCTTTCGTTACAGGAAGATGGAATAGCAAGAATGATTTTTGCGAATGGTGGAAATGTAGGTATCGGCTCAACCGCTCCTACTGCCAGATTATCAGTAGATGGAACAGGTAGTTTTTCAGGAAACCTTACAGTGAACGGAGGCAAGGGGATTGTCAGAACATCATCAGCTACTTCTTTAAAAACACATATTATGCAGGTAAGTCTGGGAGCTACCTTTTCGGTTCTTGCCAATGGTTGTGCAACCTCATCATCTCAGAATATAACTTCAGCAGACTTTACGTCTACACCCAACATACAGGTAGGAAACCTTGTTTCAGGGACTGGTGATTTTGGTAAATTGATTATCAATGTCCAATCAGTTACTACTACTGCTTTTGTTGTGCGTTTTTGCAATAATACATCAAGTAATATTACACTAAGCAATTCGGTCTTCAATACCCTGTGCATTGGCCAGTAATTATTACCGGATTTCCCTATAGTTTATCATAAACCGGGCATTCACTTTTAAGCTCCCAGGGTAACGATAGATTTCGCGAATAAATGATATTTTGAATACAAAACTGAAAACGTATATAAACAATGAAAGCAACACTATTAGTATTCATTTCTCTGTTTTTCTCAACAAGAATACTATCTCAATCAGGCATTATTCAGCCAGAACTATTTAGAATACCTACTCCTGCAAGCTTGTTTGAAGTTTGCACAGATTCTAATAAAGGTAAAGTTTTTCTTATGCCAGAGTTTAATTTATTTTCTTATTGTTATGGAGCAAATGCTTATAAACAACCTATTGAAAAATGGGGAGTAAATAATTTTGGAATTCATTATTTAGGGAAAGTAGGCTTTGGAATTAGTAATCCTGGTTACGAACTACAAACATTTACAAATACAAGATTTCAAACTTTAATAGTAGATGAAAAGATTGGAATCAATACTTCTACACCAACAGAGAAACTTGAATTGAAAGACAGAGAAATCGCATTTATGGGGCCTGATGATGTGCAAAAATGGAGATTGCGCAATCTTGATATAAGCGATAGGTTTGAATTTCTGGAAGATGGACAAACTAAAATGATTATCAATTATGGAGGGAATATCAGAATTGGCGATGTTCCAAGTACTGATAAATTGAGTGTAGCAGGTAATGTAAGCTATGCAGGAGGATTAGCTGTAGAAGGCAAGGGAATATTATCAAATTCGAATGCGACCCAATTGGTCATGCATACGTTTAATTCTATGACTACGTCAAATATTTTGGTAGTACAAAGTAACGCCTGTGCGGTCTTAGGTATTAGCTTTCCGGTGAGCACTTTTACTACAGCTCCTGCAATCTTTCTTGGGCGAAACATTTCAAATAATCCAGTCGGCCAAAACTTGATTAAAAGCATTACGAATGTCACAACTACTAGTGCTCAAATCAGGATTTGCAATACAACAGGAAATGATGTTGCCTTTACTAATCAATCATTTTCAGTAATTGTTCTTGAAAAACTATAAGTTTTTAGTAAAAATCCCTGAAATCTAACGTAGGTTTCAGGGATTTTAATTAACTCAACAGCGGCACTTTTACAATAAACTCGGTCTCAGTTTCAATGGTTTCCAAAGGTGCCGTGCTTAGGTATTTATAGAGCGTTTTCAGGCTTTCAAGCCCTTGTTTATTTGAGGTTTCTACAAACTTTTTCTTCTGTATATTATTCTTTACTATTAGTCGTTCATCTTCAACAAAAACATCAATCACTAATGGTTTCTCGTCTTCAATGGTATTATGTTTAATCGCATTCTCAAAAAGATTCTGAAGGGTTACAGGCACAATTCCGGCTAACAGATACTTATCTTCAACAACGATATTTACCCGTAAACCCTCTTCAAAACGCGATTTCTGAAGATTGACATAGTTTTTCACAAAAGCTAATTCCTGACTAAGACTAACGGTTTCTGTATCTTTATTCTGTAAGATATATCGATAGATAGACGACAATTTCTGTAGAAAATCGGAGGCCACATCAGGCTCGGATAAAATAAAGCCATTTAATGAGGTAAGGCTATTGAACAGAAAATGCGGATTCAGATGGTTAATGAGATTTTGATATTGAATTTCAGTTTTATCTTTTTCCAGTCTGGTTGATTGAATCTGTAAATGATGAATCTTCTTCCGTTGATTGGTTCGATACCGGAAAAACGCAATGATTATCAGAATACCGGCAAATATGCATAACACTTTAAACCAAAGGGTTCTATAGAAAAGTGTATCAATATGAATCCTGAGGGTCTGAACAGGCAGATAATTCTGATTAATGTCCCGGGCTCTTATCTTAAACAGATAATCGCCACCATCCAGATGCCCGTAAACAGCCATCTTTTTGCCTTCTTTATCCACTATCCAATTCTTATCGTAACCTTCCAGTTGATAGGACATTTCATACAAATGATCACTCGGGGGAGTAAGGATGCCAAAAGAAATAGAGAAAGAATTCTGCTTGGAATCAAAGTCGATTTGTGTATCATTCTTGTGGATAATGATAGAGGTATCGGAGGTAGAAATGCGATTGAAATACAATTTATCTTTAAAAGACGGCAGCTTGAAGCCTTTAAAATTGAGCAAGACTGCCATTTGTTTATAAGTCGAAACTATTTTTTTATTTTTTAGAGGAATCAACCGATTTCCCCACACTGAAAACAAATCGTTAGTCTGGAAATTAAAGGTGAATTTTTCTTTTGTTTTTTCGTTGAAATACAGAACGTTATCCAAAGAGGTTATACAGAGATTATCATGCTCATCAATAGTTAAGCCATCTATCATATCCATGTCTAAAATTGTCTGGAAATCGTAGGTTTTTGGGTCGAACTTAATCAAATCGTAGCTTCCAAGCCAGAACTTCCCGCTTTTATCTTCTACAAAACCCGAATACCCGACTTTCGCAAAATCAATATCCTGCCTGGTTTTTACAACCTCAAAA
>CBIHRH010000459.1:0-4718 GCA_966212365.1 uncultured Emticicia sp.
AGGATGTGCCAACCTGGGTGGGTAACGGCTGGAACCTGGATGTTGGTGGAACTATAGTTCAGACCGTTAATGGTATATCTGATTTTACCACCAATGGGTTAAAAGACCCCGTCATCCGGCAGGAAATGCAAAATTATCTGAACGGCACAGTCCCTGAACCAACCAGATACGAGTATTTAACGGATGTATTGAACAGTCAGAAAGATTCTCAGTATGACCTGTTTTCATTCAATTTTTTAGGCAGAAGTGGTAAATTTTATTTTCATGGTGATAACATCGTTATGATGAACACTATGCCACTTAAAATCACCTATGCCTCAAATGCATTTACTATTACTGATGAAAAAGGTTACCAGTTTGCTTTCGCAATTAATAAGCCCAATACTGGAAGTTTCTCAGACGGATATATAAATCCGACTGGTTCTCCTTTTGTTCTGAACAGTGTTACCTGGTATCTCACAAAAATTACATCTCCTAATGGAGTTGAAGTAAATTTCAATTATTACAATGACATTACTTATCAAACCTATGCTCCTGGCTCTTCCTATGCTACTGGAGTTAGGAGTGGAAATCCCTGTACCATTCAAGGGCAATTTGATGTGAATGTAACCTATACAAATACAAGTGTCGGGCAATATCTATTGGATAATATTACCTGGAAAGGGAAGATGGTAGACTTTCAATTCTTTGACCGCAACGACCTGGTAAGCATTTCCGGAGCAAAAGCCAAAGGGCTTTCGGCAATAGTGGCTTATGATGAGGCCAATCAGGAAACGAACCGGATTGGTTTCAACTATGGCTATCTCGGAACAAATGATCGCCTGAAGTTGAATTCAGTATCTTTCATTGAGAACAAAACTCCGTTTGCGGCTGTTCAGACTACTTCCTTTGAATACTACACCGCTCCAGGGGTGGGCGATATTCCAATCCCGTCACTCATGACACCAACTATTACTCGTGACCCTAACAACTCTGTAGATCATTGGGGATATTATAACGGTAGAAACAACTCCACTAAAGTTCCGGTTGCAAATTACTCGCAGATTACAAGTACCTATTTAACCAGCTTCGGAACTGCTGATAGGAGGGCTGATAATACTTATTCAAAGATAGGGATGCTGAAAAAAATAAATTATCCAACAAAAGGATATACAGAGATATTCTATGAACCGAATATAGTTAACTATAATAATATATTAGACGCCCCTTTCTTCTTAAGAACACAAACGCCTGAAACTCCTCCACCTGGTGGTAGTGGTGTTTACTTGCAAATAGGTGGAAACCGTATATCGCGCATTGTGGATAATACAGGTGCTTCAGAGTCTAACGAAAGAATTATTACTTATGAACAGGCAAATCTTTTAGCTGAACCCTATTATGTTACAGAGATTGAGTCAGGTTTAATTTCCGGGCCAGGCTTAGATGCCCCATGTGAATACTGTGGGAAACGATATTTTGTTTCTGATAATAATGTCTATAACTGGGATGGGTATCAGATAGAGTATAGAAAAGTAACCGAGACTTACGGAAGTACCGGAGGAAACGGAAAAAAAATATATGAGTATGATACTAACGCTTTTGTCGGAGGCCCGGTTAGTGCCCCCCCTCATGCGGCTACTGTTAATATAACCTGGCGAAGCGGTAACCTGCTTAAAGAGCAGACCTATGAGAAAAATAGCTTAACGCCTGCAAAAGAATTAATCAATACCTATAATACCTCTACCATTTATCCTATATCACGAACTGGATTTAAAGCAGGAAGAGTGAGGGATTGCGTGCAGGAAACCAGGTCTTCATTGCATAGTTATAATTATTTCACCCATACACCTACCCCTGTATTTACTGATTATTACAATTTAAAGGCTGCTACCACTACTGACTATTCCGGGGGAGTAGGCTTAAGTAAGACTGTCACTTATACCTATACGCCGGAAGTACTTCTAAGAACCACTTCGATCATCGATAGTAAGAATAAAAAAGATTCAACCATCAATTACTATGCGAATGACTTCAATAATATTACCGGTACAAATATTGATCAGCTGAAAACCAAAAACATCATTGGCATGCCGCTGAAAGTAGTCCGCTATGTCAATAACCTGACTGTTGATGGGGTAATGGTAAAAAGTGATGCTAACGGAAATCCTCTGGAAATTTATCGTTATGAAAACGCTTCGCTGGTTAACCTTCCACATAGTATGTCACAATTTATTATTCCTGAATTTAAATTGTTTGAAAGCAGAAAGTACAGTAGCAAGGGGAATCCGATAGAAATCAAAAGGCTTAATCAGCCGCCAACGACTTATGTTTGGGGGTACAAGCACTCTTATCCGATTGCCTCAGTTCAAAATGCCACTGTAGCAAATGTGGAAGGCGTGATTGGTAGCCTGGAAACAGTCGCTGATAATTATACAGATGTTAATGTAGAAAACATTGGTACCAACTTAAGAAGCAATCTCCCTGCTGCGATGGTAACTTCGGGTGTGATGAAATCAGGTGCAGGGCTCAGCAAGATTACCGCTCCTAACGGATTAAAAAGCACCTTTGAATATGATGGTGTCAACCGGCTGAGTTCCATCAAAGATCATTTAGGGAACCTGACAGATTATTACAGGTATTTCTATGCTACAGCTTCTGAGTGTACGCCTCCGTCTCCACCTGTAATTTCGATCACAAGCACTACGCTTTGTTCAGTTACGCTTTCTGCTACCACATGCTCAGGCGGAACGGTTCAATGGTCTAACGGTGCTTCCGGGCTAACAACTTCTGTTCCTACTACTACTTCAATCAGTTATACGGCCAAATGCAAAGTCGGAACCTGTGAAAGTGTAGCTTCTAATGCCTTAACTGTGCCTGTGCTACCTGCTACCTGGAGTGCGATGGACGTTGGGACACCTTCTTCTCCCGGATGTACGCAAAATGCCGCAGGAAACCTTACCATGCTTGGCTACGGCCCTGCGAGCGGCACGTCTGACAACTTCCACTGGATATATAAAGCCTTTAGCGGAAATGTCACAATCATTGCTAAAATTAACTCGATTCCGGCTGATGATGGCGACAGATCAGGTATTATGATCAGAAGTAATCTTAACCCTAATGCCCAGTATTATATCCTGCTTCAGGATGGTAATGCCAATGTGGGTGAGCTGAAACGTGATGTGAATGGAGGTACAGGCGGACTTTACAGTTTTGCGCCATCGGCAGTGAACCAGACCTGGATAAAAGTAGTAAAAACGGGAACTTCGATTAAAGGATACTATAGTACCAATAGTAATCCCGAAGCTAATAATGCCTGGAATGACTACTTTAACCTGACTGGTAGCAACCCTACCACGCTCGATTTTGGTAGCAATTTCTATATAGGCTTTGCCCTATGGGGAGGTGCTAACCAGACAACTTTTTCAAATATTACCATTAACGGAGTTGCATTTTAAATCCACATATCTCATGAAAAAGAATATCATCTTATGGCTTTTGCTCCCGCTGTGTAGTTGGGGGCAAAGCATTACCAATCATAAAAATGCCGTTGTTCATAGCTCTTTCCGCATCATCGGTGCAGCCACAACCGATGCCAGCGATGCAACAAAAGCGTTGATTTCGATACAATACATGGATGGTCTTGGCCGTCCGTTGCAAACGGTGGGCTACCGCCAGTCGCCTTTGGCAAAGGACATTGTGTTTGAGGGGAAAACCTACGACGCCTTTGGCCGTCCGTACAAAACGGCTTTGACTGCCCCTACGACTGTGCAAACCGGGGAATATCAGACGAATCCTTCGGGTCTTGCCACTACATTTTATGGCGATAGCTATTCATATAGCGAAATTACTGCCTTTGATAATTCGCCGTTGAACCGATTACGGGTACAATACGGGGCTGGGCAGGCGTGGCGGACTAATACCAAAAATATCCAGACTTTTGATGAAATAGCCGGAACTGCGGTACGACTGTACAATGCAGATGCTACGGGAAATATCACCCTCTCCGGCACTTTTCCGGCTAATAGTCTGTATAAAACCCGGGTGATTGATGAGCAGGGCAATACCACTGTTGAAATAAAAGATAAGTCGGGCAACCTCATTCAACGTGAGCAGCCTGTAGGCGCTGAGACATTGGTTACGTATTATGTTTATGACGACTGGCAAAGACTAAGGGCTGTTATTCAGCCCGAAGGTTATGCTTTAAATGCCAGTATTACCAAAAACTCAGCGACCTGGAACAGTTGGGTGTTTGGCTATACCTATGATGCTGCCGGAAGGGTTATTGAAAAACATACGCCCGGCGGAGGTTGGCAATATATTGTATATGACAAGAATGACCTGCCTGTTCTGACTCAGGACGCCAGCCAGACTGCCTTAAACAGATGGTCGTTTACCAAATATGATGCCTTTGGCAGGACTATCATCCAGGGGGAACTGGATAATGCTTCCAGCCGGGCTACGCTGCAAACCAGTTTTGATGGGATTTCTACCCCTTATGAAACCTGGCTTGGTGTTACGGGGTATTCAAGTGTCAGTTTTCCGATAACGTATGGCTCAACGGCAGAAAAGTTCTGGAATTTTTATGATAGTTATGAATGGATTGCCGGAGAATGGGCATTCAACTCGGGTACTGCCTATAACTCGGCTAACTATTATAGCAATTCCAAAGGATTGCAATCAGGCAGCTTTGCCCGTAATCAGGAAACCCCCAGTAAAGTTTTCCATTCGGTTTTTTACTA
>CBIHRH010000460.1:0-4691 GCA_966212365.1 uncultured Emticicia sp.
ATGGTATATACGATGGTATAATATATTGGATTAGTATTTTTTTATAAGCCAATTTATTATTTTTTGCTTTTAATCGCGTTATATTCTTCTACTATCTTCTTGATGTTTTTGGCCTGATAGCCTTCACTGCCAATTTTTTTCATGAGTTCCGGGGCATCAGCAAAAAACTCAAGGGCTGTATCCATAAAATCTTCTTCCTGTGCTTTGCGTGTACCCATATTTACTTCCTTGCCAGGAGCATTACTCCATTTCAGATAGTAATGCCTGGCCAGAATGGTTTCATTCACAAAAGTTTGTCGGTTATTAATGTTCTGGGTTGTTCGGGTATGTTCAGTTGATTCGTAAGAAATCAGGCTTAATTCACCTTTTACTACATAGGCGCCTAAAATTGTTTCTTTTTTCTCATGCTTTTTATTGGTTTCAATCTCAAACTGAGCATATTCTCTTGTACCATCTGGCAGATTCTTAATTATAGACTGCACATCTTTATTCTGAATCGTTGATTTTTTGCTCGTTATGGCATCTTTAAAACTGAAATTATCATTGGCAATAGGAGAGGTGCTCCCTTTCAGTATAGTGCCGTTTTTTAGAGTTATTTCAGTAGAATAGTATTTCACTTTTTTGTTGATTGACTGGCAGGCAATCGCGCCCATCAAAAGCAGGAAAAACGAAAAGTATCGTTTGGGAAATCGGGTAAGAGAATAGGTCATTTAACGTGTATATTTTTCTTTGGTAATGAGAATGATTAGCCATAAAAGGCCTAATCCTTGCCAAGATAATAAATTTTGAACGATTAACAGTTAAAGCCAAAGGCCGAACTTATTTATTGATTCAATAAATGGTTTTTAAAGCAGGTGAATTACGATTGTTTTGAGTAAATATTTCTTTATTTAATTAGTTTTTTGGCTGATTATCTGTAAATTTAATTGTTATATCAAAACTAGCGAGCGCAGTACGATTGATGAAAGCGGATATATATCTGGCTAAAAGTCGTGTTGCGCTCGTTTAGTATCAGACACTTTCAGCTACACCTATCTTAAACCTAAACCCCTTTTCTCTTCATGAAACAGTTATCGGCTGATGCACCTCAAAGAATTCAATCAGTAGATATTCTACGAGGATTAGTAATGGTACTCATGGCTATTGATCACGTACGTGTATATGCTGGCGTTCCGGCAGGCGGTTTCACTGCTGATTTGTTTTTTACGCGTTGGGTTACACATTTCTGCGCTCCTACTTTTGCCTTTTTTGCCGGAACAAGCGCTTTTTTGTATGGGCAAAAAATAGAAGATAAGTCACGCCTGATGAAGTTCCTGCTTGGCAGAGGGTTATTGTTGGTGGTTCTTGAACTGACATTGATTCGGTTTTTCTGGACTTTTAACCTGGATTATAGTTCGTTTGTATTAGCGGGGGTTATCTGGATGTTGGGTTGGTGTATGGTATTATTATCACTTTTTGTGCGGCTTAAAGCCAGTACTATTGGTATTATCGGATTGTTGATTATTGCCTTTCAGCAGGTCTTTAGTTTTGTGCCAACGCTGTTTCCTGAATCTATGCAAAGTGCTGTAGGGAGTATATGGGAGTTTTTCTATCCGGCTAATTTTGAGCCTCTGGGTGGAATAGCCGTACTATATGTACTTATCCCCTGGATTGGTGTTATGATGGCAGGATATGGATTTGGGTTGATTTTATTGAAGAAATCGTCTACTCGTGATAAAATCTGCTTAATAGTAGGCCTATCTGCCATAGTGGTATTTGTGATTGTGGGTAATATAATCGTTTATTATGACAATACACCCGATAACCCGATGCCTATGTTTTTCAGATTACTCAATCAGAAGAAATATCCTCCTTCACAACTGTATGTACTGATGACATTGGGGCCAGTTATTGCACTTGTTCCTTTAGCTGAGCGAGCCAGAACCTGGTTTACTAATGCCCTGGCTGTCTTTGGGCGAGTACCTATGTTTTATTATTTAATGCACATTCTGCTTATTCATATTTCAGCCTTAGTGGTTAATTATCTGCGTGATGGAGCTATCCATCAGGAATGGTATGTAACTGCACCTTTTGCAGGTGTTCCCGAAGCTAACCGATGGCCTTTATCACTACTTTATCTGGTTTTTCTGATTGATGTAGTGATTCTCTATGTAAAGTGTCGTTGGTATGATAATTATAAAAAATCACATCCTGAGAAGGGTTGGTTGAAGTATTTGTAGTATTATTTTAAAAACTAATATAATTATGAAAAATCCATTATCTAGAAGATCATCAGCTAGAGATTATGTAACATTCTATAATTTTGCAGGTGGGCTACTACAGGAAATTGTAGGAAAGCCTAATCTTTTTTCCTTTATTATTAAACCTTCTTTTGATGATATAGAATTATTATCCGTTTCGATAAACGAGCAAAATGAAATTTGTTGGGAGTACGGGTTCTGGGACAATAAGAAAGATTCAAGGATTTATTTTTCTGAGGATTCTGCTGTTGATAAGTACCGCTATCAGATTCTTAGGCCTAATCCATCTCTTTTTTTCGCCAAAGGAACTTTGCTCAAAGAGGCTTATAGCTATACACTTAGTTTGATAAATAATAGAGAAGACCCACCATTTGATGAAAAGATTTCGGAAATTTCAATTGATGGGACAGTTTACATACTTGATTTACCAAATATTCATGAGTATAGATGGAACGGAGATTTGCCGAACAGCTATAGTAAATTTGCTGATACTCTAAAGGAAATTGAGCATAATATGCAAATCGGTCGACAATTGGCTATTCAGAAAATTATATAGAAATTCGATAATAGCGAGTTATCATAAATTCAAAACAGACTATTGGCTGAATGTGTCTGATTCTCTATCTTTGAGCATATCCAAAAATGAAAGGGATTCATGACAACAAACCAGCAGATTGATAAGATAATTGCCACTTTATATAACAAACAGGTAAAGCAAAACTTAGATTGGGCGCAATTGTCCAATTATGACTCACTTTGCGCAGAACTATTTGCCGATATACCTGATTTATCAGAAAAACAATATCAGAATCTGCTATATATACTTGTGAGCAAACGCCTGATAGATACCCATGCTGATACAAAAGAGCAGGCTTACTATAAGCCCATAAGTCTTCGTCCAGAGGTTATAGAATGGTATGGGCAGTTTCATTCTTACATTGATTATCTGGATTATCTTGAAGAAAAGAGACAACCAAAAGCTTTTAAGGAAGACTTTGATGAGGATATTGATTCAGAATTAATAGAACGTAAATCCGTCTGGGTTAAAATGCCTGTCTGGGCAAAGCTACTCTTGCTGATAGGAGTGATAGCTATTATTGCTGTAGTTGTAATGGGGATAGGTAAAGAATAAATAGCTAAAACTAATTCCCCTATTATATTGTTGATTCCTGCATGAACTATGCTAATACTGCCTATTAATTAAACCTCAATCATTTTTCTTACAAAAATCTTGCAATACTCAGGCTTAATAATATATCTTTGCAACTAAATATCTTAGTCAATAAACTAATTATAGAATAACAAACGAACCATTGAGTAAAGAACAGACTCAAAGCATCAGTGAACTCGGGAGGCTTTTTTCTGATGCCACTATTCTGATGCATGAAGCCATCGCCCGAAAAGCTGGCTTAACAGGCACAGACCATAAGTATTTAGGTATATTAATAGAGAAAGGTGCTATAACTGCCGGAGAATTTGCCCAATTGACTGGCCTGACCACAGGAGCTGTCACTGGTCTGGTGGATAGGCTTGAAAAGAAAAAACTGGCTAAACGACAGTTTGATAAAGATGATAGAAGAAAAATTATGATAGTGCCTGAGACCAAAAATGCGATGCAGTTATTAGGAAGCACATTTGCCATGCTGCAAAGCAGGATTGTAGAAATGATGTCAGGTTTTTCGGATGAAGAAAAAACAATTATTGAAAAATACCTCCGCTCAACTATAGCCACAATGAATGGTATAACAAACGAATTAAATCAAAAACAATAAAATGGAACAGATTGCAAAAGACTATATTTCAAGAGGGGCCAGCTGGCTTTTTATTACTACACTCATCTATTTTCTGATGAATGGTGCACAGATTTTTGAGACTGCCGTAATTGTGCCCAAATGGACAGCTGCTCCTACAGACTCATTTCAATTATTCAAGGGTAAGTATGGATTAGATTTTAAAGTTTTCTGGATAGTGCTACACTCGGTGCATGAAATCACTTTTATTATGGCCATTGTTTTCTGCTGGAAAATTGATCCTATCAGAAACTGGTTGCTGATTCTGTTTCTGATTCATTTCGCCGTGCGCGTATGGACACTCGCCTATTTCGCACCCAATATTATGGAGTTTCAGAAGATAGCCAATACAGGTAGCAATGCAACAGATTTATTAAGAAGAGCTTCTCTATGGCGTACATTGAACTATATTCGGGTAGGTATATTTATCGCAGTTTCTTTAGGGTTGATTCCGCTCTGCATCAAAATCATGCATTTGAAATTTGAGTAGAATGTACTATTTAAAAATACTCATAAATTCCTCAATCCATGTAGGGCTCTGATTGGTAATTAAAAACAGCATAATCAGATAAGTAACAATAAAACCAACGAAGACGATAGTTATGGTTTTAGTAGGGTTATAGAGGTCTATCATGAATCGGGTAGGCTCATTTTCTAAATA
>CBIHRH010000461.1:0-4684 GCA_966212365.1 uncultured Emticicia sp.
AAAATCATGATTTTCACCGACTGTCAACTTTGGAATAGTAATGGCGGAAACCCGATTGCTAAGGCATGGATTGAATACAAAAGAATAGCACCAAATGCTCGTTTGTATCTGTTTGATCTGGCTGGATATGGAAATACTCCGATTAACACGGTTAACGAAGGTTCAATATTCCTGATGGCCGGTTGGTCTGATAAAATCTTCGATATTCTGGCAGCTATTGAAGAAGGAAGCAACGCCATTGCTGAGATTAATAAAATTGAGATTTAGGGTTAGAATCATTTTCCGGGTCTGGTTTCCGGACCTGGAAATTTTAAAGGAACATTGATGAAATGGTTATCACTCTATCCTGTCACGGTAGAGTCGTGGGTTCGACCGGGGTGGCGCTCCACTCTCGTATGCTTTGTGATAGAAATTTAAATGGAGCATTGGTGAAATGGTTATCATCCTACCCTGTCACGGTAGAGTCATGGGTTCGATTCCCATATGTTCCGCGATAGAAATGTAGTTGAACCTGATGAGGGTTTTAGTAAGGCCCCATAGTGTTGGAGCAATAGCTGCCAATATGCTGTCAATGAAATTTCTATTAATGTAATCTGTAGGTCGAGGGTTCAATTCCTTCTTTTAGGTAAAACTAAAATAGCTCAGTGGATAGAGCAACAGACAAAAATGCAGGTTCGAATCCTGCCAAACCCATGAGGGTTTGTCGTGTAATGGTTAACACAATGGACTTCCACTCCATAATTTAGAAAAACAAGTAAATCAGTCTGAAACTATTCGGGTGTTTTTACCTTCGCGAAAACACAGTTCAGTCAAGACTTGCAAAGAAGAGGATACCGATAGATAGAGGTGATTGCTTCGATGCCAAAGGCTACATATATTATAAGGTAGCTGTCTCGTGGTTACGAGAGACAGACACTTTAAAATCATAGACCAGCCTAAGACTATTGAACCGATTATCGAAGTCTATCTTAATCTGATTTCCGTTTCAACGAATCGGGTAATGTAAGACTGATTTTTTAACAATGTAATTATTAAAATCATGAAAAATATACAAATAAATGCCAATCAAGTAGTATTAGTTTTGAAAAATAAGGCTTTCAAACGATTGCTTGGTGAAGGTTCTTATTGGTTATGGGGAAATGAAGAAGTTTTTATATATGAGAAAGGAAATGCCTTCGCTGCTCCTATTGAACTAAACGTGCTATTGCAACACCCTGAAATAACAGAGGCTTTGGATGTAGTAGAAGTAAAAGATAATGAAATGATGGTTCAGTTTGAAGAAAATCGTTTCAAAACTGTCTTTGGCCCGGGTAAATTTGCTTTCTGGAAGGGTATTAAAAACTATACTTATAAGGCTATTGATTTAAATAAAATCGAGATTACAGAAGATTTTAGCCAACAGCTAATCAGCACTAAATTGTTGTCATATGTAAGAAGCTATACGGTTGAGGCTTATGAAAAAGGAGTCTTGATTGTTGAGGGAAAATTTGTAAGTGTGTTAGACGGAGGTACTTACTATTGGTGGAAAAACACCATCCCGATTCAGGTAGCTAAAGCAGATATGCGTCAATTGCAAATGGAGATTTCAGGGCAGGAAATTCTGACTAAAGACAAAGCCAGCTTGCGTCTGAATGCCTTTGTTCAATATCGTATCACCGATATTGTGAAAGCAATGTACGAAAACAAAGACTACGAAAAACAAGTATATGTTGTATTGCAATTAGCTTTACGAGAGTATATTGGTGGATTGACTTTGGATGAATTGCTCGATAAAAAAGATAGTATAGTTGATTTTGTATTGAAAAATACTGCCGACAAATTGGTTGATTTAGGTATCGAAATCAAAGGCTGTGGTATTCGTGATATCATCTTACCTGGAGACATGAAAGACATCATGAATCAGGTATTGATGGCTGAGAAAAAAGCACAGGCCAATATTATCATGCGTAGAGAAGAAACGGCTTCTATGCGTAGTTTGTTGAACACAGCCAAATTGATGGAAGAAAACGAAACCTTGTGGAAACTGAAAGAGATGGAGTATGTAGAGAAAATCGCAGATAAAATCAATACTATTTCAGTTTCAGGAAATGGACAGATTCTCGACCAGTTGAAGCAGATTTTTGTGAAAAATTAAAATTAGGGTAGGGGTTGAAAATTTTTAACCCCTACATAAAATACTATTAAATGGAAACAACAATTTCATTAGAAGAAATACTGGCATTAGGAAATATACCAGAAAACCTGCAAGGCAGTTTTCTGAGAATAGCTAACGGATTGCATCAAAAAGCTGAATATCCAAGAGAAAAGATATTGCGAATGTTTGCAGAAATGTTGGCTAGCCCCAAGAAATATGCCTATTCAAAAAATAAGGTAACCAATCTGGCAAAAGAGATTTTTGACTTAGAAAAACAAGGCAAGAAAGTCGAGCTTTCAGAAGAAGGCAAGAGTTATTTACCTGCCGAAGACCTTGTATATAAAATGGAGGAAAAAGAGAAGCAAAAAACTGTTGCTTTTGATTTAAGAACATCTCCTTTACCTTACCAGATTTATGGGGCTGAACACATTGAAGAGGGAGCTTTGAAGCAAATGGAAACTGCTTTGAGCCTACCAGTTGCTGTGGCGGGTTCCTTAATGCCTGATGCCCACCAAGGTTATGGCTTACCTATTGGTGGCGTATTGGCTACGACTAACAATACGGTTATTCCGTATGCAGTCGGGGTAGATATCGCCTGCCGTATGTGTTTGTCTATTTTTGATATTCCAGGCGATTTTTTCAAACGCCAGCCACATTTGCTTAAACGTGCATTGGTTGAAAATACCAAGTTTGGTATGGGTGGAGAAACAGCTCATAAGTTTGACGAAAGTGTCATGGATAAAACAGAATGGACTGCCACAAAAATCATTCGTGATTTGAAAGATAAAGCTTATCGTCAATTAGGCACATCTGGTACTGGAAACCACTTTGTAGAGTGGGGTATTGTAGAAGTATTTGAAGATGATGATTTATTGGCAGTACCTAAGGGTGAGTATCTGGCACTCTTATCTCATTCAGGTTCAAGAGGTTTTGGTGGAGCGATAGCTAATCACTATTCTAAGGTAGCCATGAAGAAAACCAAATTGCCTAAGGATGCGGCCCATCTGGCATGGTTGGATATGAATACTGAAGAAGGGCAGGAGTACTGGATTGCCATGAATTTAGCAGGAGATTATGCTTCAGCCAATCACCACGAAATCCATAAAAAGATAGCTAAAATGTTGGGAGAGCAACCCATTACAATGGTTGAAAACCACCACAACTTTGCATGGAAAGAGACATTAGTGGATGGTACAGAAGTAATTGTACATAGAAAAGGAGCCACTCCGGCAAGTCGTAATGATTTAGGCATTATTCCCGGCTCTATGACTGACCCAGGGTTCATCGTTAGAGGCAAAGGCATGGCTGAATCCTTAAATTCAGCTTCTCATGGTGCAGGCCGGCTGATGTCAAGAACTAAAGCACTTAATTCAATCACCAATAATGCTTTAAAGAAAGTATTGGAGGAAAAAGGAGTACAATTGATAGGTGGAGATTTAGATGAAGCGCCTATGGTTTATAAAAATATGGAAACCGTCATTGCTTCACAAACTGATCTGGTAGAGGTTTTGGCTAAATTTAGCCCGAAAATAGTGCGCATGGCAGACGCCAATCGTAAGGAAGGACGAGAGGATTGATTTTCTTCTCGTTTTTTATTTATAAGGGCTCATCAATTAATTTTTTCCAAATCGCAATAATTCTGTTTTTTCTAAACTCCTGATTAGAATATTCTAAACTGGCTGTAATTTCTTCTTCAATGTTGCGTCTTTTGAGTAGCTTCTCTAATTCAAGCTTTATATATACTTTTACGGATTCATTAGCTTGAAGAATATCGCTTTCAATGGTGGTGCAATTATTAAATATATACACAACGTCTTCGAAATCACTATTAAATCTATAGTCAGCTCCATGCCTTTCCGATTTTAGCGCTTCTAACTTTGAGGCAATAAAATATGAGACTGAAAATAAATAAATTGATGCCTCAAGGTCTATTTCAAATTCAAAACTGTTTTGTATCCCTTCCTTATACCACTTATTTGAGAAACCTAAAACACTTTCATCATTTGGCATTACATCAACGATAATGTCATTAAACTTATATCTGCAAATTACATTAGAAGTTATATCATTTCTAAAGCCGAGAATTCTTATTTGTTCTTCTAGCTTTGTATAATCCCCTTTATTAACTACTTCAACTACTATATCAATATCATCAGTTATTCTCATTTCTTCTCGTGATTGGTCGTCAGTATATAGATCTACAACAGCACCGCCTACAAAAACAATTTTGTTTTTTATGGGTTGCAAAGCTATTGCCACCACCTTTAGCCTATCTATATTTTTATAGTGATTTTTCATACGTTAATCAAACGTTTTTCTAATTCTTGCGAAGCAATTTTAACTGTTCGGGCAGTACCTGTTCTAATACCATCAATTAATGATAATAATTTATATAAATTATTATTTTGCATAGAAACAGATGGTATGGTTGGGTATAATGGCTCAATAATTTGGCCTCTTATATTACCTTCTGGATATTCCCAAACATAGTTTTCTTCTGATAAAATAAAGCCCTTTAAGGGTTCTGCAGAGTGAGCAGTAGCAATACCT
>CBIHRH010000462.1:0-4683 GCA_966212365.1 uncultured Emticicia sp.
AAAGAGTTTAAGTATAAGAATTTACCCGTCCAGTCGTTCTTTTTAGAGGCAAGATTGTATTCAATGCCTATATTACGGTTGAATTGAGAAAGGCTATTCAGTCTGATTAAGGAATCAGATAAACCTCCATAATTCAATGTCTCTTTGTTTACAAGCATGATGGCTATATTAGAACGGGCAAACATGCGGCGTTGTAAGGCTATTACCCCGAAGTTTTGTGCAGGTATACCCACCTCGTTTTTTCCGGTCTGCATGTCCATAAAGCCGATACGCCAGTCTTTATTGAGTTTCCCACTTAGCCGCGCCCCAAAATGAATGGGAGCATTCAAACCAATTCGACGAGAAAAAAATGGGCGGATATTCTGATAGCCAAAATTAGAAAATAAGTCTCCGTTTTCTAAGAAGAACTGTCTTTTCTCTGGGAATAGTAGCTCAAATCGGTCAAGATTGGTTTGTTGCTGGTCGACCTCTACCTGAGAGAAATCGGGATTGACAGTTAAATCAAGATTTAGAGAAGATGTAAGGCCCACTTTCGCATCAAAGCCGATATCGCCTCTTAGCTTGGTAGGTGTTTTTGCTTCCTGATTGGCACTGATACCCCCAAGCGCATATGGAATAATAGAGATATTAGAGCCTGCCTGTGGTGGTGGCTGATCCCAAACCAGTGAAGCACAATAAGCCAATGAAGCTGTAGGGAATTGGCGGGGAACAGGCGCCCAAGCCGATTTCTCAGTAGTTTTTAAATCAAGACGACTGAAATTCACTCCCCATCTAGTAATGCCTTTTTTGTAACGGAGGGTCTTAAACGGAATAGCTGCTTCCCATATCCATTTATCATCATCATATTTTACTTCTGATGTCCATTTGTTTTCCCAGCTCAGGTTGGCGGCACTACCATTGTAAAGCAAGCCATCCCATTGCGCACCATGTGCATTGGCTCCGAAGGTAAAACCATTTGTCTGATCGTCGAAAGTATCTATGAATAATAAGTCGTTATCGTTTTTTCCGAAGGCAAAATCCCGTTTCAAAGATTCAACCATGTATGGGCCGGGAGCATATTCGTAATTGATAAAAAGTATATACAGATTTTTATCGTCATAAGTCATTTTTACCTCTGTTTTTACAAAGGCTTTGCTGGTATCCATCGGCAAAACCTGGTAAAAATCAGTAGCTAATTGCGCTTCTGCCCAGGCTCTTTCGTCAGGTATACCATCTACCTTGATAGGAGACGTGGCAGCATGTATGCGGTACTCAATTTTATCGTTTTTCTTTTGGGCATGGGTAGTAAGAGAGAGAAAAACAAAAAGGCATAAAAATAGGGTAAGATAAAAAGGCTTTTCAAAGACAGATTTCAAGGTTTTTTAATAGTTATAAGGTTGAGACAGTAAAGTTACGAAGCTAAAACGCAAAAACCTCACAAGTTTTTTAAAACTGTGAGGTTTTTGCCTATTATTTATCGAATCAATGTCTCTGTATTATTGTGCTGCTTCTTCTGATGGGTCGCTTACTTTTTTCGATTGCATATCGAAAATCAAAGAAATGCGCCATGTATTAGCTAAAGCGCTACCTTGTGAAACCGGAATCAGATATGCGAAGTCTATACCGTAGCTATTTTTCAATCTTAATCCCAAGCCTGTAGTTACATATTTATCGCCACCTTTAAAACTGCTTTGCATGAAATAACCACCACGAACGGCAAATACATTGTTATACCAGTATTCAACACCTAAAGAAGCTGTAAACTCTCTTAATTCTTCTTTAAAACCATCAGGGGCATCTGTAAAAGACGAGAAGATAGCCTGAATAGAACCAACTTCTGCCGGATTTTTACCTTTAATGATATTGCCGTTGTTGTCTCTTAATGGAGGAGTAGGTACTAGCAATTTATTTACATCAGCCAGGAAGTTAAACTGATTGTAGTTATCTATTTTGTAGTTTAAGTTACCACCTAATTTAAGGTTGGTTGGCAAGAAATAACGGTCTCTGCCATAGTTAATTTTACCACCAAGATTCTGAATAACCGCACCACCCGAGAAAGCCGCACCTTTTTCACGGTTTCTTACTGTTGGAGAATCATTCATATAAAAAAATGAAAGGTCACCTGCTACTGTATTACCCGGTTTACTTGCTACGTTGTTGATTACCTGCGAGCCAATAAGATTTGAGTGAATGTATTTGATATTCAAACCCATTGCCATATCGCGGTTCAATTTGCGGCTATATCCGGCAGCGATATTAAGGTCTCTTGACTGGAAAGTACCGGTATTTTCGCCAAACATATTGGTAAACTCAAATTTACCCTGATTAAAATAGGTCATTGATAAACCCAATACCTGATCTCTGCCCACTTTCTTGAAAAGAGCTGCATGAAGAAGCCCCATATCATCTACCAGGTCTCTCAACCATGGCGTATACGAAACGGTTGAACCAAGACTACGGTCGATGAATGGTAATTTAGCTGTATTCCAATACATAGAGTTGGCATCCGGGGTTGAAGCCGCTCCGGCATCACCTAAAGCTGCTCCTCTTGAATCGGGTGAGAAGGTAAGAAACGGAACAGCAGAAGAAACCACTCTTTTCTCAGTAGAAGGCTTTACTTGTGCTTGCGCCAAAAAAGAATTTATTAAAACTAAACTTGCCAAAATGGCCAATAATTTGCTTTTCATGAGAGCTTTTTTTTCATTCTACCCAAAAATGGGGTACTTAAATATGATGTATGTATTGGATTCTATGAATTAAGGCATCAAATATAACAGATTTTCTTATTTACTTCCAAAATACTAATTTTCCGGAGGCGTAAGTTTTTATTCTATGGTCTAAAAATCTGGCAGTAATCCGGTAAAAATAAGTACCAACAGTCCAATCTTGAGGGTCAATATTCATGCCAATGTCCTGTTTACTAAGGCATGAATAACATAACTCTGTCTTCTCAAAAATTGTTCTGCCCAGTTTGTCAAAAACCCTGATTTCAAACTCAATATCCTCACCTTCAGCATTATGTTCAATCAGAAAACTGGTTGCTCCCTGAAAAGGATTAGGGTAATTGTATGCTTGCAATAACCTGAACTTTTCGTTCTCTACTATGAACTCTAACGACGCCTCCGAGGAATTATTATAGATATCCCAGATTTTTAATTTAACGGTAAAGACACCTGCCTGGAGCTTGCCGAAGGCATATTTCAGGATACCTTTCGTATAATCATCGTCGCTCATAAAGTATTGATTGACAGTAACTTGTAATGTGTCGTTGAGCGTAAGAATCATTTCATGTCCTATTCCGGCCTGAGATAAATTAATGCCGCTTTCGTCGGCAATCCAGGCTTCCAGAACATTATTTGTATCTACAAATAGTTCAATTTCAGGACCTTTGTTATCAATGCTTGTGGTGGTCTCGCTACCCCCTATCAATATTCTTTCAAAACTGCCTATAGCATCACTGCTACTATCAGCCAGAACGGCGTAACAGGTGATTTTTCCTTGTCCTAACTGATAATTAATATCTTTAGGGACAATGAAATTAACCGTGAATGCTCCGTTTTTAACTGCTACTTTTCCCTCAAAGATTTTATTCTGGTAAGTCTGATAGGTAAACTTATCTGTTTTTTGCCCTAGTGTACTTACAGTTGAGGGCTTATCGAAAACGGAAACGATTACATAACCATTAAAATTTGTTTTTAATTTATCTGACCCCGATTCCTGTATGATTCCTTCAATATTTACTTTTTGTAATGCTTTCAGTGTCTGGTTTTCAGGATTCTGGTTGTTAATTTTTGTAATCGTTACTTTATCAGTCGGATACGCCAGCTTCATGGATGGGTCGCCTAACAAAGAAAAGTTACGGTTATTGACCCCACTCAGCGAGTTATTTTTGGTATCTCTGAAAATATCGCCCAGCCGCCAGTTCATCCTTTGTTTCTCTAAGACGAAAGCGGAGTAAAATGCGTTGTTTAGCAAAAAATTTGTATAAGAATAAACCGGTCGGGTTGTAGTTAATAAGCCGATAGCTCCTCCTCTTGGACTAAGCATCGCTATTTCAGCACCTGATACTACCGAAGGATCATCAAAACGGCCAAAGGAACAGGTGGCAGTAAGAAACAAAGGCATATTGCCCAGGTTCCTCCAGGCTTCTATCTGGTCAATTGTCAGAATCTTTTCTTCCGTCCATCCATCAGGGCCACCATGGCCGCTATAATTAACTATCAGGCTTCCTTCATTTACCGCTTTATTTAAAGATTTATTGGCATCGGGGGCTATAGAGCCTGAGGAGGTGGAAACCTGTTTAAAATTATCTACGTAGATTTTATTGATAGATACATTTTCGTCTTGTGAACCAATCAGATTAGCAATTCTATCGGCATCTTCCTGATGGATGTTGCCATCGCCATCGTCGGCTACAAAGCTTATCTTTCCGCGCCAGCGACCGATGGTTTTGGTATTATGGGCATAGTAGATGAGTTTATCTACTACATTTTTGGCTTCTTCTGCTGATTTGGTCGGAAGCCTGCCCACGCTAATGTCAAGCGTATGATTTCCCTGATTATTTTCTTCCCACTCGCCCTCATTTGCCTCAAGAAATCCGAAATAATCATCAGATGAAAAGCTGAAAATCGGATTCAATGATTCCCGGCTTTCGTAAGTTGGGATATACAATTTCTGATTGACGTATGAAAACTGATTATTGTT